>JAJXSS010000001.1:3235-43581 GCA_021784455.1 Planctomycetota bacterium | reverse complement strand
CCGCTGGTGGGATAAACGCCTGCTGTCCAACAATTAGCCGCTGCCCGGAAGATTTGGCAGACCCCGAAAACCCGAGGTCATTCGATTGATGTCCAATCGGGGCAAAAGACCGTATACTCTCAGTCCATCCTTCAACCCCTTATTCAGGAAAGACACTCATGCAAGCCCCCCTGCGCGTGGCCATCACCGGAGCCGCCGGTCAAATCGGGTACAGCCTTGTTTTCCGCATCGCCGCGGGGGAGATGTTCGGGCCGCAGCAGCCGGTCATCCTGCAGATGATCGAAATCCCCAACGAGAAGGCCCTGAAAGCCCTGGAAGGCGTGGCCATGGAGTTGGATGACTGTGCCTTGCCGCTGCTCAAAGGGATGGTAATGACCTCCGATCCCAACATCGGCTTTAAGGATGCCAATGTGTGCTGCCTGGTGGGGGCCAAGCCGCGCGGCCCGGGCATGGAACGCGCCGACCTGCTCAAGGACAACGGCAAGATCTTCATCAGCCAGGGGCGGGTGATCGACCAGGTGGCCGCCGACAACTGCCGCGTGGTCGTGGTGGGTAACCCCGCCAACACCAACTGCATGATCGCCGCCAGCCAGGCCAAACGCCTGCCCACGGAGCGCTTCACCGCCATGGTGCGGCTGGATCAGAACCGGGCCCAGGCCCAACTGGCCAAGAAGGCCGGCGTGGACCTGACGGCGGTGAGCGACATCTTCATCTACGGCAACCACAGCCCCAGCATGTTCCCGGCCTTCGCGCACGCCAAGATCAGCGGCCGGCCGGCCACGGAAGTGATCAAGGACCAGGCCTGGCTGCAGGGCCCCTTCTGCGAGACGGTGGGCAAGCGCGGGGCGGCCATCATCGCCGCCCGCGGCCTGTCCTCAGCCGCCTCGGCCGCCAACGCCCTGATCAACCACGTGCGCAGCCTGTGGACCCCCGGAACCGTGCATTCGGTGGCGGTCCAGTCCAAGGGCGCCTACGGCTTTGACCCCCACGTCTGGGCCGGCATGCCCGTCAAGACCACCACGCCCGGCAGCTTCGAGCCCATCACCACCTACGCCCTGGATGAGTTCGCCAAGGGCAAGGTGGCGGCCACCAACAAGGAACTGGTGGATGAGCGGGCGATGGTGCTGCCGATGCTGACGGCGTAGGCGCCCGGATGGCTCCCGGGGGCCAAGGCGTGCAGCCCTTTTTAACGGGCTGCGGCTTGTTGTCGCATTCGCATGCCGCCTGCTAGAATCGCCCGGCAGAATGGACGGGCTATCGTTCGGCGGTCCGCCGGCCGATAGAGAATCGCAGGCTTCGCTTCTTGAAAGGTGGACCTATGTCGCTGATTCCGATGGTGATCGAGAAATCCGGCCGCGGCGAGCGTGCCTACGACATCTTTTCGCGCCTCTTGAAGGACCGCGTGGTGTTCGTGGGCGGCGGAATCACCGACGAATCGGCCAATCTGGTCATTGCCCAGCTTCTGTTCCTGTCCAACGAGAGCCCCACGGCCGACATCCACATGTACATCAACTCGCCCGGCGGCAGCGTCTCGGCGGGCATGGCCATCTATGACACCATGCAGTTCGTCCGGCCGGATATCTGCACCTATTGCATCGGCATGGCGGCCTCGATGGCGGCCGTGCTGCTCATGGCCGGGGACAAAGGCAAACGCTACGTGCTGCCCAACTCCAAGGTGCTGCTGCACCAGCCGCTGATCGGGGGCGTTCTGGAGGGGCCGGCCACCGACCTGGGCATCCAGGCCAAGGAAATGCTGCGCACGCGCGACCGGCTGTACAAAGTCATGGCCGATCACACCGGGCAGCCCGCCGCCACCATCACCCGGGACTGCGAGCGTGACAAGTGGCTGGATGCCGAGGAAGCGGTCAGCTACGGCGCCGCCGACAAGGTTCTGACCTTCATCCCCGATTCGCTGGCCGGTGCCCCTAAGCCGGAACAGGATACGGATGAAGCCGCCCATGATTAAGCCCTGGACCATGGCCCCGGCCCCCCGCCCCCCTCGGTGCCGTCCGGGCCTGGGGAGCCTGTGCCGCGGCGCGGGCGTGACCGCAGGCCTCGTGCTCTTGGCCCTGATCCCGGCGTGCATCACCCGCATCGGGGGCGACACCCCGCTGGATCGCACGGCGGATGAGCTGCGCCAGGAAAACCTGAATCTGCACCGCGAAGTGGACAAGCTGAACCAGCGTCTGGAGGCCCGCATCCAGCAGCTTCAGACCATGGAACAGGCCACCACCCGCCCCGCCGTGCCGGGCGTTTCCCCCGCAGATTTCCCCCGCGCGGTCAGCCTGGCCTTTGGGCGCTACACCGGCGCCATCGACACCCACCACCGCGGCCGGGATGACACCCTGCGGCTGTACGTGCTTGTGCTGGACCAGTTCGGCCACTTTATCCCGGTGGCCGGTGATGTGGCGATCCAGGTGGTGTACCTCCAGCCTGGTAAGGCCCCACAGGTCCTCTGCCAGAAAAACCTCACGCCGGCCCAGTTGAATGCGACCTATCGCTCGGGCTTCACCGGCACCCACTACACCATCGATGTGCCCCTGCCAGCGGATCTGGCGCCCCAGATCCACCATGTCGTGGTCAAGGTGGCTCTGACCGACGCGGCCACCCGGGCCACGCTCACCTGCGAGCAGTCGATGGCTATTCAGCGCTGACGCCGGCGCTGGGCGCCGCCGGGCGGCCCCCCTCCACTCCAGAAACAGGCTGTCAACTCGTCGTTTCCGGGCCCAGGCCCCCGTTGGATGGGTCGGGCCGGGCCGGCAGACGCAGGTGGGGATCGAGCCGGCGCAGCCGCCGCATGTGCTTGCGCAGGGCCCAGGCGGGCAGGCGGGGAAAAGCGGTGGCCAGCCCGGCTCCCAGGCGCGAAGGCAGGTGCGGCCAGACCTCGGGGGTGCGCGGATGCGCCATGGCCCGCACGATGCACCGGGCGACGTGCTCGGCGGACTGGGTCACCGGGGTCGGGCTGTGCTGCACGGCCTCGGGGTGATCCGTCCGCCCTTTCATGACGTCGAAAAATTCGGTGGTTGTCGGCACGGGGTGCACCGAAGTCACGGCGATGCCCTCCTCGGCCAGTTCGGCCCGCAGGGCGCAGGCGTAGGCATCCTGAGCAGCCTTGGTGGCCGCATAGGCCGCGTACATGGGCACTCCGACTTCCGAAGCGGCGCTGGAGCAGATGATGATCTGCCCGTGCAGCGACGGGGTATCCGCCCGCGGCGTCTGGCGACGTAGAATCGGCAGGGCGGCCTGCACGGTCCGCACCGTGCCGAAGTAGTTGGTCTCGAAGATGGCCCGCATCTCGGCGTCCGTGGTTTCCGCGGCCGCGCGATACAGACCGTACCCCGCATTGGCAAAGACAATGTCGATGCGTCCCAGGCTGCGCAGGGCCGTGGCCATGAGCTGGATGATGGAGGATTCCTGGTCCACATCGCAAGCCACCGCCAGGGCCCGGCGCCCCAGCCCTTCGATCTGACGGGTCAGATCCACCAGTTTGTCGTGCCGGCGGGCGGCCAGCACCAGATTCATGCCGCTACGGGCAGCTTGAAGGGCGGTGGCCCGGCCGATGCCAGCCGAAGCGCCCGTGATCACCAGCACGCGGTCGGTGAGGGAAATAGGCATGAAAAGGATCATCCCACCAGGGTTGCAGGCCGATCGTGCCCTGGATTCTAGCCGAGGTTCAACGCTCATGGGGCATCGGGTATTTCCGCGCAGCCGCACCGCCGGTGTTTTGCGAAGTGCCCCGAACCCCTGGACGGGCAAGCTCCGGGCCGAATCCGCCCCACCGGTCAGCCTGTCAACAAGCTATACTGGCGGGCCTATGACCGACCTGGAACTTATTCAACGGATCAGGGAAGCCGCCCTTCTTTACGGGGATTTCACGCTGCGCAGCGGCCGCCACAGCAAGTACTACCTCGACAAATACCTCTTCGAAACCCAGCCCGACATCCTGGAAGCCCTGGGCCAGCGTTTCGCCCGCCACGTCACCCCGGATGTGCGGCGGGTGGCCGGCGCCGAACTGGGGGCCATTCCGCTGGTCACCGTGACGGCCCTGGCCACGGGCAAGCCCAGCGTGCTGATCCGCAACAAAAAGAAGGATTACGGCACGGCCAAGCAGATCGAGGGCAAACTGGAAAAGGGCGACAAGGTGCTGATCGTGGAAGACATTGTCACCACGGGCGGCCAAACCCTGGAGGCGGCCAGATCCATCCAGGAACTGGGCGGCGAAGTCGTCAAGATTGTGGCCGTCATTGACCGCCAGGAAGGCGGCCGGCAGAACATCGAAGGGGCCGGGTTCCGGTTCGCCAGCCTCATCACAAAAACCGATCTGGGTATCGGCGAGTGAGCCGGGGCCGCCGGGAGCGGCCGGCGGATGGCCCTGGGGCCCGCAGCGATCGGTCAAGGCTTTCCGGCCGCCTGCAGCAAGCGCAGAATGGCCTGCCGGTTCAGGCGCTGCGCCATCTGCCGCGGCGTCTCAGCCTTGGCGTCTTTGATATCCAGGCAGGCTCCGGCCGCAATCAGTTCGCGGGCACACTGCTGCCGATTGAGACGCACGGCCTTGTGCAACGGCGTTTCATTGATGTTGTCCAAGACGTTGAGGTTCACCCCCGCGGTATGGGCCAGGATGTGCAGCATCGCCGGACAGTTGCAGCGGACCGCATAGTGCAGAAGCGTTTCCCCCAGCGCATCGCGTTCATTGGGATCGCCTCCCTGCATGAGCAGTTCCTTCAGGCGGGTGGGGCGGCGCATCCGAATGGCGGCATGCAGGGACGACTCTCTGCCGGCCACTGAGGTTTCAGCCTGGGCCCCGCTGGCCGGGCGGCTGGTGGCCCCGGGTTGGGTCGCGGCCGGCCCTTGCGAACCCGGCGCCTGATGTCGGCCTGATTCCGAGGGTGGCAGGGGAACCAGGGGGGCGGTGAAGAACACGTAGAGGGGCGACCAGGTACTGGACTGGCGCAGGAAATCACGTACCGTCAGGGCGGCGTTTGCCTGGCGGGCCTTGAGGTAGTCGTCGATGGGATCCTGCGCCAGCAGCGGCAGCCGGCCCGTGCCCTGACGAAATTCGCCTTCGGGCGTCTGACGCAGCAGCACCAGCCCGCGGTTAGCCTCGCTGCGGACGGTCCCGCCACTGCGGCAGCGGAAGATCAGTCGCACGGCGACCGGGGTGGCCTGGGCCGAATCCGGAGCCGTGTCGGAGATCAGCACCTCCACCACCTTGTGGCTGGCGCCCAGGGTGCGGACGAAGAAGAAGAACCCATCGGGATCCTGCACCGCCCGGGCATCGGGCCAACTCCGCCCCTGAGAAACCCCGGCGCTGGCAGCGCCGCCGAAGCGGTCGCCCCGTGCGCACGCAGCCGCCAGTTCCAAAAGAATGACTCCCAGGACCGTGGTTCGCCTGATCCGGGCTGGCATAAGCACCTCCCGCCTAGGCCGCAAGGGACGGTACCGTCGGAGTGGCATAGACGTGGCTTTACTGCCGCCCACCCCGCTGAAAGACCCCCTTGGCGGCACCCTTGGCCGCAAATGCTCCACTTCTAGATATCGGCCGGCAACGGTTCGGCCGATAGCGCCGCGTGGTCTTCAGTCCCAGATCGCCCCGCTGGCGAACCGTTTGAAGGTGAAGTGATCCGCCCAGACGGGCCTCCCCGTCCGGAGGTCCACGATCTCAAAGTCGCACTCGTAGAGATCGGTGCGGGCATCGGCCGTGGCGCGTGTGACGGAACGGAAGACCGCAGTCATGACGTGCGTCACTTTACGGTCCGAGCCGAAACGGGCATCGAAATCGCCGACCGCGGCGCCCAGATTGGGATCGGCCCGCAGTTCCCGCACTCTTTGGGCCGGAAGCACGAAGGCGATATTCCGCTGCTGCATGAAGGCCCGGATGGGCAGCGAGGAGCGCAGCAGGGCCATCACCGCCCAAAGCTCGCGTGCGGGGATGACGTCCGTCGTGAGGTTGGTGACGCGCTGGATGCTGACAAACCACTCGGGGCTGCTGGGTGTGCGGTCCATGATGGCCGGGGCCCGGGCCAGGCTCTGGGCCATGGCGGCGGCCATTTCCGTCAGGTCTTGGGGCCGAATCTGCGTGGACTGCGGGGCGGCGCAGGAAGCCAGAAAAAGAACGGGAAGCCCCAGGCCCAGCGCGTGTCGAAAAATGGCTCGCAGAGGAATCGGGTGCGGTCTCAATTCCGGGACCTTAGCCTGGTAAGTTCCGCTTGCCCCTTGCCGCCTTCGGTCGGTTACGGGTGCCACTGTTTGATCTCATAGCGGCGCGGGGCTTCCACGATCTGATTGGTCTTGAAATTCACGAGCTCGGCCTCGATGTAGTAGTAGTTGGTGTCGCCCTCGGACGACACGCGGCCCACGCGGTAGACATCCAGGTTCAAGGCGTAGGTGGTGGCCGGGTCGTACTGCGGCGGACCGGCGGCTACGGGGTTTTCGCCCACGCCTTCGCGGGCGGCCAGGTTCTGCATGCGGGCCCGGCTTTCCACGAAGTGCACCTTGTCGGTGACGTACTTGCTCTGGAGGAGGCTGTTGCGCAGACGGGCGGCCAGCATCTCGAAGTCGCTGGAGCCGACGATGCCGGTCTTGTTGTTCACATCGCCCACGATCACCGTGATCGGCCCGTTGGTCTGGGCCACGATGGGCATGGTGGAGAGGTCCTGGGCGAACTGCTGGGCGAACTGGTCGGAAGCCTCGATCAGGGCGGCCGGAAAGATCAGATCGTTGTTGATCTCGGCATCCGTGGTGCCCGACACGGGAACGCGGCCCTGGTGGTAACCTGCCGGTTCACTGGTACACCCGGCGGCCAGAAGACCCAGCCCCACCAAAGGCAGCGACCACAGCAACAGTCGGTGTTTCATGGCAAGTATCTCCAAGGGTGTCCTGCTTCCATTGTATACGCTCGGACCCGAAGCCGGGTCGGGGCCGGCGAGCGCGTGGCCGGCGAACGCGAGCGCCGCCCCCCGGCCATGCCCGCCGGTTCCCGGAAGGGAACCGCGGAATCAAAGCCTTGCCGCCTTCACTTCTCCGTCAGCACCGCCGTGCGGATGAAATCGGACAAGCCGCGGAACCCGCGGGCCTTGGCGCGGGATTCCAGCAGGTTCTTCTCTGCGGGCGTCAATCGCACGTTGACCCGGGCGGATCGCTGCCCCTCGCGAGCGGGCAGGGGCGCAATCTGACCGGCTTGCGGCGGGCGCCGCGGCGCCGGCGCAACCTCGCCCTCCCCAGTCGAACTGCGGTCATCACGCCGCGTCTTTACCGCGCGTACTCCACCGTGCGCATCTCGCGCAGCACGGTGATCTTGATCTCGCCGGGGAAGGTCATCTCCTCGCTGACGCGCTTGGCGATGTCGCGGGCAATCACGAAGCACTTGCCATCGTCCACGCGGTCGGGATCGACGATCACGCGCACCTCGCGGCCGGCCTGGATGGCATAGGCCTGGCGCACGCCGCCCATGTCCATGGCGATGCCCTCGAGCTGTTCCAGCCGCTTGATGTATTTTTCCAGGGTCTCGCGCCGGGCCCCGGGCCGGGCCCCGGAGATGGCGTCGGCGGCCATGACGATGGGCGTATAGGGCGTGGTAGCGGGGATGTCGTTGTGGTGCCCGGCCACGGCGTTGAGAACCTCCTCGCGCTCCCCGAGCTTCTTGAGGAATTCGGCACCGATGGCGGGGTGGCCGCCCTCCATCTCGTGGTCCATGGCCTTGCCGATGTCGTGCAGGAAGCCGCAGCGGCGGGCGATGGTGCCGTCCAGGCCCAGTTCATCGGCGATGACCTGGCACAGGTAGGCCGTCTCGATGGAGTGGCGCAGGATGTTCTGCCCGTAGGACAGCCGGTAGTGCAGCCGGCCGACCATTTCCACCACCTTGGGATTCAGGCCCTGGATATTGGCCTCGATGCACGCCTCCTTGCCGAATTTCAGGATGCGCTGGGCCATGTCCTTGTTGATCTGCTCGACCACCTCTTCAATGCGGGCGGGGTGAATCCGCCCATCCTCCAGCAGTTTCTGCAGCGATTCGGCGGCCACGGCCCGCCGCACCGGATCAAAGCACGACACGACGATCACGCCGGGGGTGTCATCCACGATCACGTCCACACCGGTGGCCTTCTCAAAAGCCCGGATATTGCGCCCCTCGCGGCCGATGACCCGGCCCTTCATGTCGTCGGACGTGATGGGGATGGCGCTGACCGTGGACTCGGAGGTGTGCTCGGAGGCGTAGCGCTGGATGGCCTGCAGCGTGATTTTCAGAGCGTGATCCTTGGCTTCCTCCTCGGCCCGCTGCATCTCCCGCTGCACCACCTGGGCGGCCTCGTGCTGCACTTCCTGTTCCACGGCCTTGAGCGCCTGGCGACGGGCCTCTTCCGGCGACAGATTGGTCAGGCGCAGCAGTACCTGCTTCTGCTCCTCGCGGGTCTTTTCCAGGATCTCGCGGCGCTCGGCCAGCAGCTTGTCCGCCTGCTCTTCCTTCTGGTTCAGCGAGCCCTCGCGCTTCTTGATGCCGGCATCCAGCTCGTCCAGGTACTTTTCCTTGGTGGTCAGGACATCCAGCTTGCGGTCCAGGGTGTCTTCACGCTTGGCGACGCGGCGTTCGGCCTCCTTCAGTTCATTGCGCAGCGAATCCGTTTCGGCTTCGAAATCCGTGCGGCGCTTGGCCAGCTCATCGCGGATGTCCAGTTCGGCCTTGCGGCGCAAGTTGTCGGCATCGGTCTTGGCGGTCTTCAGGAGGTCCTCGGCCTGTCGTTTAGCGACCGACAGGGTCTGGCTGCCGAACATCTTCATGATGGCGATCAGAGCCAGCCCCCCGATGATCACCCCCACCACCAGACCGATCAGGATGGGAAGCACCGGCCCTTCGGCCGCCTGTCCCAGAACCGGGAACAAAGCAAATGTAGAAACCACAAGGCACCCCTTTCAAGCCGGGCCGAAGCGGGTCAAGCCCGTCAGCAACCGGCGATTGGGGCACGAGCCGAAGACGGAACCACGTTGGCAAGCCGTGGAACACACGACGGTAAACAGACCGCGCCAGGCGTCCGAAGGACAGGCAAGATGGGCGATGCCTGGCTTTACGCCAGCAATGGATAAACGCCACGGCCCACATCGGCAGGGGATTGCACAGGTCCGGGGTACACCCTGACCACCCGTGAACCGATAAGCCCCCGCCCGGGCCCTGCTGCGTCAAACCACGAATTCAAGCGAGATCCATTGAGCATCGTCAATCTATCCGTCCATCTGGACGGCCGGTGGCCCGCCAAGGCTCACCGGCATAAGCGGCCGTTCCCAGGCTCATGTTCCGCCTGGCTCGTGCCGGTTGTATCCCGCCTATCGGAGCCGCGGAACCCGCTTACAGCAGGCTCAACGACGGCAACCGGGCAGCAATAGTATGTTAGCGGCGGATGTGTAACCTCGTCAAGTTTTCTACTTATCAGACATGGAGTTAGAACGCGGTGGTGAATTCGGGCGGTGCCCGGCCCGACGCCGCCGGAGGCTCAACCCACATGACGATTCGCCGGAGGATCAAGGTCCGACGGGCCGTCCTGGCCCGAGCCTCGCGGGGGTACAGCGGGCTTTCGGCCCATCACCCGACGATAGGCCTCTGATGCAGGAGCTGTCAGAGCATAAATCACAAATCCCGCTGCCAGCGACCATTGCAGCGAGATGGACAGCAGCAGCCCCACCACCACGAACTTCGCCAAGGTGGTGAACGGCGCCCGCCCGCGCACGTACCGGTTCATGACATGCACGTAACGCAGGCGGCTGACCATGGCGAACGCCACCAGCAGCATCACCACCACCATCACCACCGCCGCACCCTGGCTGGCCCAGGCCACGGAGGTGGGATGGCGCAGAATGTGCTCGTGCAGCAGCACCAGACTGGCCACCGTGCCCGCGGCCCCGGGGGAAGGAAGGCCTTTGAAATGCATGTGGTCGGAAACGTTGGGGCTCTTGACCTCGAGGTTAAAGCGGGCCAGGCGCAGGGCCGCGCAGGCAACGTAGATCAGGGCCACGATCAGGGCCAGGCGGCCAAAGTACGTATCCACCTTGCCCGAGGCCCCCAGGAATGGCACCAGCCGGCTGCCGGCGGCGGCCAACTGCCCCAGCACCAGTTGCACAGCGATAAAAGCCGGGGCCACTCCAAAGCTGACCATGTCGGCCATCGAATCCAGTTGCACGCCCAGGTCCGAGGTGCTGTGGGTCAGGCGGGCAATGCGACCGTCCAGGGCATCAAACACCATCCCCAGGAAGATAAAGGCGGCGGCAAAGGTCAGCGGCGACCAATCGAAAGGCAGGGGCGTAACCAAGCCGGTGCTGCTGGCCATGAAAATAGCCATGAAGCCGCAAAGGGCATTGCCCAGGGTGAACATGGCTGGCAGCACGGCCGCCGAACGCCGCATGGTGCGGCGGCGCCGGCCGCCGGGCCCCAGGGGCAGAGCCGGCTGCAGGCCGCCCGGGTGGCGGCGCGGCAGACGGGGACGATCCGAGGTGAGACGAAATGCCATATCATCATCTTATCGGATATCCGGCCCGAACAGGCGGCGCCGCCGCTGTCGCCCCAGAACGAATGCCTGTACCGACCGGAGCCTGCCTGCATTGGCCCTGACTGTCGCCGCCGTTCCCCCCTTATGGAGGTCCTGCGATGGCCGATACCCAAGACACCGTGACCCTCGCACTGAGCGGGGAGGAAATCCTGCTGCGCCGGCTCGTGCCGGCCGTGCTGCTGGTGCTGGGGCTGAGCGTCCTGGGTCTGGCCGCCTGGCTGCGGCCGGATCCCCACGGCTTGGGCACGCATGAGGAACTGGGGCTGCCGGCGTGTGCGTTCTACCTGACGACGGGTTATCCTTGCGCCACCTGCGGCATGACCACCTCATTCGCCTGGGCGGCCCACGGCCATCTGCTGATGGCCTTTTACACCCAGCCGGCCGGGGCTCTGCTGGCGCTCCTGACCGCCGCGTGCGTGCTGGTTTGCGCCTGGGCCCTGGTCACCGGGGCCGACTTGGCACCGTTGGCCCGGCGGGTGCTGCGGCCGGGGACGTTCCTGGCGGCCGGTGTTATCATCCTGGGGGCCTGGGGCTACAAGGTTCTTACCGTACGCGGGATTTTCCCATGATCAGGATGCTTCAGAGATGGGCCGGTGGCGTCTCCCGGCCGGCCGCCCGCGCCCTGGCGCTGGTTCTGGCCGCGATTCTGCCGCTGGTGGGCGGCTGCACCCTTTCCAACATGCCCGGCTTTGGCGACCGGACCCCGGCCAAACCCGAATATTCGGGCTTGGCCCATCATTCGGTCGCCATCGTGGTGCTGGCCGACGACAGCACGCTGTACGAGTATCCCGATATTCCGCTGAACGTGTCGCAGGCCGTGGCCAGTGCCCTGACCGTCGCCGTGCCGGGAGTCAAGGTGACCGATCCCCGGGCATTGACCAAGTTCGAGCGCGACAATCCCTACTGGGAAACGCTGCCCCCCTCGGATCTGATCCGGCGTCTGAAGGTCCAGCGGCTCATGCTCATCGACCTGACCCATTTCAGCACCCATGAGCCCGGCAACGCCAATGTCTGGATGGGGGTCATGGTGGCCAACGTGTCCATCGGCGAAGCGGAAAGCGCGAACCCCGACAACTTCGTCTACCGTACCAACGTCAGTGCCCAGTATCCCGGCGACCGCTCCCTGGGGGTGCTGGATTCCGACGAACAGACGGTGCGGCTGGCCCTGCTGCAGACGTTCACGCACAACCTGCTGGCCCGCTTTGTCGCCTCCTCGCGCTAGGGGCCAACACCCGGCGGGGCCCCGATGTTTCGGCCGCTCCCGGCCGCCCCGATGCCCCCGGGGCCGGGGTCGGAAGCGCTCGGCCCAGGCCGGCCGTCGGAAGCCGGACCGCAACAGGTAAGGACATGGTATGCGGACAGTTCGAGGTTTGGTGCTGGCCGGTCTGGTGGCCCTGATGGGCGGTTGCGCCATCGCAGGATTCCTGGCCGACAAGGTCGTCCCGCCGCGCGTGGATGCGATCTACAAACTGCCCGACCGCCCCACGGCCATCCTGGTGGATGACCGTACCAACTGCCTGGGAGACCCGGCCATGCCCGGCATCATCGCGGTCCAGGCCGGCAGCGACCTGCAGCAGGTCAAGGCCCTGACCACGGTCATCGATCCCGCCCGGATCGTCGATCTGGCCGCCCGCCTGGGTCCGAAGTTCCGGGACATGCCCGTGGATCAGGTGGGTAAGGCCGTCGGCGCCCAGCAGGTTCTATACATCAACGTGGCCCAGACCTCGATCGAGGGCACCCCGGGAATCCTGCGGCCGACCGCCCAGGTTTACGTGAAGCTGGTGAAAGTCTCCGACGGGTCGGAAATCTTCCCCCACCTGCGTCCGGGGTCGGAATTCAGCGGCAGTCCGGCCGAAATGGGCTATCCGCTGCTGGTCCGTTCCCAGTACAAATCGGATCAGGATGCGCAGGCCATCATGCCCATGCTGCGCCGGGCCATGGCCCACGAAATCGGACGCGCGGTGGCGGAACTGTTCTACACCCATGAGCCCCGCAAGCGGGGGCTGGAGTACCAGCGCTAGATCGGCCCCCCCCGCTGCCGGCCGCAGGCCCGGGCTCCCCGATCATGGATCGGCTTGGCATGTTGGTTCTCAACCTTATCGACGCTGCCAGTCCCCAGGCCCGGGGAACCACGCTGGCCCTGATGGCTGCCGCCCAGGACCGCCTGGGGGACCACGTAAGCCAGCGCACGCTGCTCCTCGGCGGCACGGAGTTGGCGCGGTCGGCCGCACAGGCCGGCCTGTGCGAGGCCACGGTCCTCAGCACGCCCGGCGGCCGGGCCGAGTGGGGCTGGCCGGCGGCGCGCTGGCACCTCAGGGGGCACAACGTGCGGCCGGATCTGGTGCACGCCTGGTCGGTCCGCAGCCTGATGCTGGGTCTGCTGCTCTACCCGCGCACGCCGCGGGTGCTGACGTTGACGCTCGTTCCCCAGCGGCCCGTGGTGCACTGGCTGCGCTGGTTCGTGGCCGAAGCGCCTGGACCGACGGTGCTGCTGCCGATCAGCAATACCATCCGCCGCGAACTGCTGTCGGGCGGGGTGGCCGAATCGGCTGTGCACGTCTTGCGGCCGGGGCTGGATTTGGGCAGGGTGCCCCACACGCAACGTCCCACCCTGCGGTCTCAATGGGGCTGGGGCGCCGCCCCGGAGCGGCATACGGTGGTGGCCCTGCTCAGTGATCCCCCCGAGGCCACCGATGTTCTACCCGCCATGATGGCGGCCGGATTAGCCTGTGAAGTGGCGGCGACGGGGGGTGGCCGCGTACATCTGCTGGTACATCCGCGGCAGACGCATCGCCTGCGTGCCCGCCGGGTGGCCCGCGGCATCGGCAAGCCGGACAACCTGATTGATGAACCGCGGCTGGATCGGCCGTGGGAGATCCTGCCGGCGTGCGACGCCGCCCTGACCTTGGGGCCCCATGGCGGGGGGCTGAGTCTGTTGTGGGCCATGGCCGCGGGGGTGCCGATTGTCGCCCAAGCCTCCTACGCCGTCAGCGAAATCGTGGAAGACCGGCACTCGGCCCTGCTCACCCGTCCCGGCAGCGCCGCCACGCTCGCCCGGCGCCTGGGGCAGATCCTCGCCGACCCCGGCTCGGCCCGCACCCTGGCCGACACCGCCCGCCACGAGGCCTTCAGCTATTTTTCACGCCAGCGCTACGGCCGGGCCCTGGCGACCGTCTACGGGCAGATTCTGGCCGGCCAACCCGTCGCCGTGCCGCCCCTGGAAATCACCGGCGGACTGCGCTTTCAGGGCACGGGCGGCTCGTGATAACCCACGGCCCAACTCTTGGGCACGACCTCCAGGATCACAACCATTGAACGGAGGAACGCGCAGGACCCGATCCCCAGCGCCGTTTATTCCTCGTCGAACTTCCGCTCGACCAGGGCTACCAGGGCCTGCACCGCCTCTTCGGCGTCGGGGCCGGTGGCCGAAATGCTCAGACCCGTCCCCTGCGTGGCCGCCAGCATCATCATCTGCATGATGCTCTTGCCATCCACCACCTGTTTGTCTTTCTGCACCCGGATGTCCGAGGTATAGGTGTTGGCGACATCCACGAAGGACATCGCCGGTCGAGCATGCAGGCCCAGGCGGTTCTTGATGACCACCATCGCCTGGCGGCTTTGCGTCGTAGTAGACACGGCCATGGAACTCCACCCCCGGATTCTTCCCCGGGTCCTTGCCCGGTTCACCCCCCCCCACCGGACTCCCCCCGTCAGCCCCCGACGTCTTTCCTCAGGCGGAGACCCGAGTGAGATGACATCCAGAGCTATTCCCGAAAACCGCTGCGCCCCCCACCCGGCCGGATGACCCGGACTTCAGGCCTGCAGTTGCTGACTATCGGCTTCCTGCAGCAGTTCCTGAACCTCTTTCACCGTCGTAGCCTGGCGCAGGAAACGCCGGAAGGTGTCCTTCTGGAGGTTGGAGAAGACGATTTCCATGGCCTGCAGATGCTCATCCGGCTTGTCCTGCGGTGACAGCAGCAGCACCACGGAGTACACCGGGGCTTTATCCAGGGCGTTGAAATCAATGCCCTTCTGGCTGACCCCGATGGCCGCGGCAATCTTCTTGATCTTGGCATGCTTGACGTGCGGCACCGCCACGCCCTTGCCAAAACCGGTGGATCCTTTCTTCTCCCGATCCACGATCATCTTGATCAGATCTTCTTTGAGTCCCGCCGGTGCGGCGCCGGCCTCAACCAGCGCGGTCACCAGGTCGCGGATGACGCCGTCCCGCTCCGTACCGGCAAGTTCGGGGACGATGGCCTTGGCAAGCACGAAATCCTGAAGCTTCATAAAAAGACGCCTTTATACCGTGCCGCCGCGGCGGCTGGGGGCTGCTGAATACGGTCCGCGGTCACCGGAGAATTCACCCACGAAGACACGAAGGCACGAAAAAAACCGTCACAGACGAAGAGCAAAAACAGGAAAGCAACCGCATCGGGCCGCTCGAATCGAGTTCTCTCGTTTATGCCCGCCTACCTGTTTTGCTCCGCGGAGTTTCTTCTTCGTGTCCTGGTGTCTTCGTGGTTCGCTTTTTCCCGGTCCCGATTACGCGCCGGACATGGGGGTCTTACCCATGCGGTGGCGTACCATGTCCTTGTGGTCGGTGAGCTGGCGCTCGAGCTTCTCCACCGCCTGGTCGATGCAGGCGTAGAGGTCCATGCCCTGCACCTTGGCCACAAACGCCTCGGCCCGGTCCGCCGTCAATCGCATCTCCACCGCGTGCTGGCGCTCGGCTTTCTCCACCACCACGTGCGCAGCCTGCACGCGATCGTAGTACTTGGGCAGTTTGGCCACACGCTTTTCCGCGTACTCCCGGATGGCGGGCGTGACTTCCAGGTGCCGGCCGGCGATCGTCATTTCCATTCTGCCACTCCCAAGGCTGGGTCATTTCCGGACACTCAGGGAACGCCCTGGAAGCCGGGGCGTGCACGCCCCGAATGCCCGTTTCCTGCAAGAATACGGCCGGTGGGCGCTCGCGTCAACGCAAAACGAGGGCCCCGGGATCTTCTATGCCGGCGGACGCAATTCGATCTCGATGTCGGCCGTGGCGTTGGACTGGTCGTTGCCCCCATCCGGGCCCACACTCCAGACCTCGCAGCCCCGGTCGTGCCGCCGATAATGATACGGCTGTTGCGTGAAGGGATCCTGGGGCAAGGTGGGCAGGTAGCGTGGCGCCAGGATGTCCAGCCGGGGCGGGTACTCCCCCTGGTCGTTGTAGTAGGTATTCAGGGCCAGGGCCAGCCGGGCCAGATCCAGCCGCGCCCGCCGGGCATACGCCCCGGTGTACGCCGCCAGACACACCCCCCCCAGGCGGCGGTCGAATAGGTCCTTGGCAATGCCGTTGAGCAAAGCCCGCCGATCCTCACCCTGAGCCTGGCTCAGGCGTTGGGCCAGCCCCGGCTCAGCCAGGCGCCGCTGGGCCATCTGGCCGCGGTCCTTCAAGCTGCCCTCCAGGGCTTGGAGCACATCCCTGCCGGCCGGATAGCTGCCCTGGCCGAAAACAGGAATAACCAGGTCCAACGTGTTGTTGACCGCGGCCGCCAGCACGTTGAGATCGACGGCCAGAGGAAGCTCGCCCGCCGGCACCAGCGCCGGATCAGGGCCGGAATCCGTCCCCGCGGCCTGCTGGGAGCCATCGGCCTCCACCCGGGCCAGGGCACCCAGAAAGGCCCGCCAGGTGCCACCCTGCTCGACCGCCTGCAGGGCGTCCAGACGCCGGTAGCGCTCGCCGACATCCAGCATCAGGTGCGGATCGGGGGTGACCGACATTTCCAGCGAATCACGCAGAATCTGCACCGCCGTGGCCCGCTCCACCGCAGCGCTGCGGGCCAACATCAGCAGTCCCTGGATCCCCAGGTCCTCCAACTGCACCCCCCCCTCATACAGGGCCATGTCCGGGGCCGATTTCAGCAGCCGGCCCAGACGGGAGACCGCCAGCACATCGCTCCAGGCGCCCAGGGCATCCCCGTTCCCCAGGCGCAGGGCGGCCCGGCAGACCAGGGCCTGACCCGCCAATCGAAGCTGGGCCAGGTACGGCACCTGGGCCTGGCACAACCCCCCATGGCCCGGAGCGACCAGAGGCACAAAGAAATGCTCCCGGCGACTGGCTTGGATTAGAGCGGCCAAGGCCGGGGTATTGGCGGTAAGCCACTGCGCCACGGCCGGATGTTTCGCCGCTTGCCAGGGCTTGGCCCCCAGGGGTGCCAGGTCGGCGGGGTCTACCTTGAAAGCAGCACACGGCTTGAGATGGGGATCACGTTGGGAAAGTTGAATGTCGGCGGCGGCGGCCTGCGCGGCGGCCAAAGGACTGTCGGGGGGAAGGCAGACCGCCAGAATCAGCGGGCCGGCGTTTCCATCCGCCGGGATGCCCTTACCGGCCCGCGCGTTCCAGGCGGCCAGGTAGTCGATGGTGCCGTCAGACGCCTTGGGGCCTGTCAGACAGGTCGTTTCAGGATCGATACGCAGCGGCACACAGGGCCGGCTGGAGGCCGGGCCCGGGGCCGAACGCGCCGGGGGGGGGGCCCATCCAATAGCCATCAGCATCACGATCCCAGCAAGGAAGGCAGGCTGTGGCACGGGCATAGTAGGCTCCACCCAATCAGACCAGCGATGCTCCCTCCCTCCCGGATGGGCATCTTACGGCCAAATCCCCTCCCGCTGTACGTCAGGACACGGTTGGTGGATCGTTCCCTGACCGGAGGAACGACGCCGGTCCACTGCCTGACCGCTCCACGCCGGGGCAAGGTCCGTTCGGCCAATTGTGTGCGCCTGATCCTGGTCGGCGTATCCCTCGCCTACGGCCTCACCAGCACCACATAGTCATAGGTCAGCTTGGCCATCTTGCCCGGAGCCAAGTCGATTTTCCAGACCAGTTGATGCCTGGCATTGACCGCGCGCAGCCCCTTGGCCGTGTCGATGACCTCCGCTTTTTCCTTGTTCTCCAGAACATCGCCGCTGAGCAGCTTGGTAACCTCGACATGCACCGTATCCGGCAGGCTGCTGGTGAGATCAAGCACACCGCGCACAGTGACCTTGTCGTAGTTGTAACCGTAAAACTGAGCCGCGTTGCGTTCGCGCCGCACTTCGAATTCCGCATGCTCGGCGGCGATGCGCAGGGCCCGGTTGATGCGGATGTCGGTCTGGGTGCCGGGGTTGGTGTAGTAGCAGATATCCTGCCCGACGATCTGGCCGTCCTTGATGAACTCGGCCGGGGCCGTGGTCAACGGCATCTTGCCGGTGTTGGTCAGGCGGCAGATATGCCAGACTTCCTCCTGGGGTGGGCGGGTGTTGCTGTCGGCGGATGGATGGCGGTACTGATCCCGCTCATCCAACATGTCCGGGATTTTCCACGTGTAAACATGTTCGTAAGGCAGCTTCGCGGAAAACAACGGCAGCATGGCGGTTTCGCCCCGCTTCAAAGTGAGTTCCTTCACGGGGTAGAGAAAGAGGTCTTCCGCCTGCTGCCCGGTCGCGGCCGTGCCGTACTGGGGCGCAAGGTTACTTCCGCCCCCACCACCGCCGATGCCGATGAGATTGCCCATCACCGCCTGCTGGGCAACCACCGGACTGCCACGGTTTTCGCTACGCCCCTGTTGCAGGGCTTGGAGGAACTGGCCCAGCGTGCTGCTCAGGGCGATGGGGCTCTGGATGTCGCTGAACAGCAGGTTGGGGTAGCCGGTAACCAGGTCCACCTTCACCGCGTCCAGGTCGGCCACTTCGTTAATGATGATGGCCTTGGCGGTGAAGGCCGCAGTCTTGGCATCGCTCAGGTCGATCCGGTAGCTGGGGGCCCAGGTAATGCCCTTGGCCAGGTAACTCACGTTGATCGTCCAGCCGGGAGCCGGCTGGGCCAGTTCCAGGCGCAGCACGGGGATTTTTTCCTGATGCGTCCATTGCGTGGCCGCTTTCCCGCCGGTGATCAGAAGGCGTTGTACCGAATCGGTGCTGATCGCGGCGGTGCCCTCTTCGGTCTGAATGATGGCAACTGCCGGCCGAGATCCGCCATAATACTGGTTGCGCTCGCTTTCAGGACGCGCCGACATGACGTACGGCGACGCCGGCGTCGCCGGCTCCCCGCGGTTCACGCTCAGCAGTTTGCCCTTGACCGGCTTTGGGTCCTCCGTGTTGGCGGCCCCCCAGTAGCGCGAGTACAGCACCACGTTTCGGCCAACATTCGCCTCCAGCAATCCCGTGATGTCCGAAGCGGTTTGCGGCCGGCTGATGGTTTCCAGACGGGTGAAAACCCCCTTGACCGGCAGGCCCGCTTCATATCCCACCCAGAAGGTGCCGTGGGAAGGAATGGGCAGTTGGCCGAAACGAAGGGTCGTGGCCCCGGCCGGCAACGTGGCAGTGCTGGTGAAATAGCCCAGCCCGTTCTTGAAAAGCGTCACCTGGGTGATCTTCAGGGGAACGTCCGCCTCGGCCGCCAGACTCGACCCCGCAAAGAGACTCAGCACCAATACCGCCACTTGAAAAGGCAAACGAAACATGGGAACCTCCGGACAAAAGAAAAAACGCATTTTTCAACACCCCGGCGCCACCCGACACAACACATCCAACCAGCGCTTTATGGTAGCTTTCCGCGCCCTTTCCGCCAGCGGCCCCACCTGTTAGAATCGCCCCCTCAACCCATCGCCCTTACAGCGGCAGGATTGCATTACGCATGGTTTACGACATTACCCAAGCCTTGACCCACGCGCTGGGCCTGAACCCGGCCGTCTGGAGCCTGTGGATCAGCCTGCTGATCCGCCTGATCATCGTGGCCACCGTGTTTCTGGGCGGCATCAGCGTCATCGCCATGTTCAGTATCTGGTGGGAGCGCAAAGTGGCCGGGCACATGCAGTCCCGCCTGGGGCCCATGCACGTGGGGCTGTGGCACGGCTGGGCCCAGTCCATTGCCGACGGCGTCAAACTGATCCTCAAAGAGGACCTGATGCCGATGGGGGCTGATCCCATGCTTTTCCGCCTGGCCCCCTACCTGGCCTTTGCCCCGGTGTTTGCCGCCCTCCTGGCCCTGCCCTTTGGGCCCCAGTTCATATTCGAAGAGCACCTGAACATCGGCGTGCTCTACCTGCTGGCGGTGCTGGCGGTGGAAGTCATGGGCGTCATCCTGGCCGGCTGGTCCAGCAACAACAAGTGGTCCGTGTTCGGAGCCATGCGTGAGGCCTGCCAGATGGTCAGCTATGAGGTGCCCCTGGGTCTGGCCATCATCGCCGGGGTGCTGACCGCCGGAACCCTGCAACTGGCCGAATTATCCTACCTCCAGGGCCGGGGCATCTGGGACTGGTTCGTGTTCAGCAACCCCTTCATCTTCGGGGCGTGCCTGCTCTACTTCATCGCCTCGCTGGCCTCCAACAAGCGGGCGCCCTTCGATCTGCCCGAATCGGAAAGCGAGCTGGTGGCCGGGTTCCACACCGAATACTCGGGCCTGCGTTTTTCCTTCTTCTTCTTCGCCGAGTACGCCGCCATGTTCATCGTCGGCGCCATCCAGGCTGGCCTGTTCCTGGGCGGCTGGAACAGCCCTCTGGGCATCGTGGACCCGGTGTACTGGGCCGTGGGCTACCAGCCCGTCCACGCCGCCATCCAGTACTTCAACGGGGCCATTCCCAATGCCCACGGCCTGGTGGCCACCGCCCAGGCCCTGGGGCTTCAACCGCACGGGGGCCTGTCACCCCTGCTGGCCATGCTGATCCTCAATGTCTACTGCGCGGCTTGGTTCGTGATCAAGGCTATGGGCATCGTGTTTGTGCAGATCTGGCTGCGCTGGACGCTGCCCCGCATCCGCATCGACCAGGTGCTCTACGCCTGCGTCAAGGCCCTGCTGCCGGCCAGCCTGGTGACGCTGCTGGGCACGGCCGTGTGGATCTGGCTGGTGCCCCAACCGGGCGCGGCCGAACTGGGCCCGGACCTGACCATTCAGCGCCTGGGCCACATCGTCAACATTGCCCCCCCGCTGCAACTGATCACCCAGATCGTGCTGACCATCCTGGGCGTGGCTCTGGTGGCGGCCTGCGTGGGCGTGGTGTTGTGGGCCTTCATCTTCGGCCGGCGCGAAACGAAACGATCGCTCTTCACGGATGTCATGCCCGTCGGCCGGGAAATCGCCTTTACCAAAGGCGCTTGACGCCGGACGCGGCAGCCTCGTCGCCCCACTCACTTATTTCACCATTACCTGCTGACGGACACCAGGATCGCATGGGCCAGGCCCAGACGCTGGCGCATACTCTCGGCGCTGGCTAAGGTGTCAAACCGGCCGATTTGCACCAAATAGAGCTTTTGCCCGGCCGCATCCACGGCCGGCACCACCCGTGGGGCGGGCAGACGTGCGGCTTGGGCCTTGCCCGCCAGTTGCCGGGCGGCAAGGAACGCATTGGGCCGGTCCGAATAAGCCCCCATCTGGATGGCAAACCCCTGCTGGCCGGCGGCCTCCTGGCAGCGCGCGCGGAAATCGCGTTCGGTGGACAGCCCCCGCGCGGTCAGAAAACTGACCCGGGCCTGATCCCACTGGCCCAGCTTCTGCTGAGCGATACCGGCAAAGTACCAGGCGTTGGCCTGATCGACGCCCTTGAGGTGCGGCGCCGCCCAGGCTAAGGCCTGGGCGGCATCACGATAGCGGCCCGCCCGCAGGTACATCAGTCCCAGTTCCGACTCCGCGTTGGCCGCCAGTTGCAGGTTCTGGCCGTGAACGGCCTGCTGCAGGTAATACTCGGCCGCCCCGTCATCGCCCAGCCGTTTGGCCGACAAGCCCGCCACATAGGCCGCCTCGCGTGCGGTTGCGCCGGTGGCGCTGGTGGTCTGGGCCCGGGCCAGACGGTAGCTGGTGACATAATCGCCGCGGTGGTAGGCACTGTAGATAGGCCCGAGCTGGCCCGATGCTCCCGGATTCTGGCAGCCGCTGGTCAGCACCGCCAGGGCCAGCAGCCCCTGGAGGGCGATAATCCCTGGGAGGGCAAGAGCCCGCGGCAGGGCGAGGCTCCGTCGGAGCCTTCTCCGCCTTGGTCTGCGGGGCTGGGAACCTGCCAGTGCTCCGGGCAGGCCCGAACCTGCGAGGACATGTTTCGGACGCCGACCGGCCGCCATCCCAAGCTCTGTCGCCATCATGTTCCTCATTCGCCGATGTTCGTGGTTGTCGTTAGCCTAGTGTACCGACCCGCGGTGGGGGTGCCTGCCGGCGCATCGTGCGCCGATCACCGCCGGCCCAACTCGGTACGGAAATCCTATGGCACTGCTCTGGCCCATTACCCAGCAAGCCCTGCTCAGCGCCCCACGCCCCGCCATGGTGGACGACCAGGGGACCCATTCCTTCATGAAGATTCTGGCCGGGGGCATGTTTGTGGCCGAAAAGATCGAGGCCGTCACCGCCCGGCCCAATGTGGGCATCCTGCTGCCCTCCAGCGTGGCCTTTCCCATGGCCCTCCTGGGCTGCTGGCTGGCTCGCAAGTGCGCCGTACCGTTTAACTTCCTGCTGTCCAGGCAGGAACTGGAATTCGTCATCCGCGACAGCGGGGTGGACACGATCCTGACCGTGGGCCCGATGCTCGATTTCCTGGGCGGCCCCCAGAATTTACCCCCGGAAGTGCGGTTGGTGCACATCGACCGCATGGATGTCACCGGCCTGCCCCCCTTCCGCTGGCCCCCCGCCACTGCCGAGGAGGACCCGGCCGTGATCCTCTACACCTCGGGCACCAGCGCCCGGCCCAAGGGCGTGGTGCTGACCCACGGCAACCTGCACGCCAACGTCGATGCTAGCATCAGCCACGCCCGCATCACCCAGGCCACCACCATGATGGGCGTCTTGCCCCAGTTCCACAGTTTTGGCCTGACCGTGCTGACCCTGATCCCCCTCTACGCCGGCTGCCGGGTGGTGACCTCCGCCCGCTTCGTGCCCCGCAAATTCGTCGACCTGATCCGCACCCACCACCCCACCATCGTGGTGGCCGTGCCGTCCATGTATAACGCGCTGCTGTCGGTGAAGGAGGCCGCGGCCCAGGACATGCGCTCGATCGAGATGGCCGTCAGTGGCGGCGAGGCCCTGCCCACTTCAGTCAGTGAGGCCTTCCGCGAGCGGTTTGAGGTGCAACTGCTGGAAGGTTACGGCCTGACCGAGACCTCGCCGGTGCTCACCTGGTGCACGCCATGGGCCCGGCGGCCCAATGCAGTGGGCACAGCCCTGCCGGGTGTGGATATCCTGATCGTGGATGAGAACAACCGGCCGCTGCCGCCGGGCCAGGACGGGGAAATTTTGGCCTACGGACCCAACATCACGCCGGGCTACTACCACCTGCCCGAGGAAAACGCCAAGGCCTTCATCGAACTGCCCGTCCCCAGCGGCGAGGGAATCGAACGCCGGCGCTATTTCCGTACCGGCGACATCGGCCGGCTCGACGAACAGGGCCTGCTCTACATCACCGGCCGCAAGAAGGAAATGCTCAAGGTCGCCGGCGAGATCGTGGTGCCGCGCGAAATCGAGGAGGTCCTGTCCCAGCACCCCACCGTCCGCGACGCCGCAGTGATCGGTGTGGCCGATGCCATGCGCGGGGAGATTCCCGTGGCCTTCGTCGAACTCAAGGACGGCCAAGCGTTCGATGAGCCCGCCCTGCGGGCCTGGTGCCGCGATCATCTGGCCGGTTTCAAGGTCCCCCGCGAAATCCGCCGCCTCGACGCCCTGCCCCGCAATCCGACCGGCAAAGTCCTCAAACGCTCGCTACGGCTCGATTGAAAGACCAAGCAAGGTACCCAAAGCCAACTCGCCGACAAAATGATCGTTCCTTGCGCCAACTCAATCCATCGGTATTTATATCTATTAATATATATAAATAAAATAGTTATAAATGTAAGTTATGCCAAATCTTGCGGTGGTTGGAACCACCAAATAGCTAGCGATTTATACGCCAAACAGCCTATACTATAGTATAAATTACTAGAAATGAGCCCACGATGGATCCCATCAAGAACCCCTTCTCACCTGGCGCTGGATCCCCGCCGCCCGAACTCGCCGGTCGTGAAACAATTCTGGAGCAAGCCCGCATTTTGTTGGCCCGGGTTTTGGCAAAGCGGCCGGAGAAGAGCCTGCTCATGACCGGTTTGCGCGGGGTAGGCAAAACAGTATTGCTCAACGAGATTGAGCGTTTGGCCTTAAGCCAGGATCTTGGCTACCGGACCATCCACATCGAAGCCATGGAGGACAAACCAATGTCCGCCATGCTTGTACCCCATCTTCGGCGCGTCCTGTATGAGCTGGACCGAATGGCCGGGGCCGGCGATAAGGTCAGACGCGCCATTCGTGTCCTTAGGAGCTTCATCGGTACGATCAAGGTTGGATATGGGGACGCGGAATTCGGCATTGATGTGGATCCCGAAAGGGGCGCCGCCGACAGCGGTGATCTGGAGGCGGATCTGCCGAACCTCTTGGCCGCGGTGGCCGAGGCTGCCCAAGAGCGGCACACCGCCGTGGCTGTTTTCATCGACGAGCTTCAATACTTCACGGCGGCCGAACTTGGCGCGCTCATCATGGCCATGCACCGCATGCAGCAGCGGCAGCTTCCGCTGGTGCTGGTCGGAGCCGGCCTACCGATCCTTCCAGGCCTGGCCGGCGAATCAAAATCTTATGCGGAACGTCTGTTCAACTTCCCCGACCTGGGACCGTTGTCGCAGTTGGACGTGGCCAGGGCGCTTCAAGACCCGGTGAAAGCAATGGAGGTCGAGTTCGAATCCGCGGCGCTCGACAGGATATTCCACCTGACCAAAGGATACCCGTACTTCCTCCAGGAATGGGGATATCAGTCCTGGAATCTTGCGCCGTCTTCACCGATCACGGCACAACTCGTTGGGGAAGCGACTACGAGCGTTATTGAGCGGTTGGACAAGAATTTCTTCCGCGTACGTTTCGACCGTCTGACTCCCCGTGAGAAAGATTATCTCCGCGCCATGGCGCAACTGGGAAGCGGCCCCTACCGAACTCCCGCTATTGCCGACTGCCTGAGGGTCAAGATGAGCACAACCGGTCCTTTACGAGCCGGCCTCATCAAGAAAGGCATGATCTACAGCCCCGCTCATGGCGATCTGGCTTTCAGCGTTCCACTCTTCGATGAATTCATGCGTCGGGTGATACCCGAATTCGAGCGGGGTCAATCCGTCCACCCATAATTCCTCCGCCACGCCATGAAACACAGGATCGGCCAGATGCGCTTGCGGTGGTCGCGCTTACGTTCGAAATGCTCGTTCAGAAGGCGCCGCACATACGTCGGATTGAAGAGCCCCGTCTGGGCCAGCTCCCGCTCCGAGCACAGGTCCTCGACCACCGCCCGCATGTCCGTCTCCAGCCAGACCGCCACCGGCATCATGAACCCGGCCTTGCGGCGATGGATAATGTTGGCCGGCAGCAGCCGGCGCACGGCGTGCTTGAGCACGTACTTCGTGGTCAAACCGTGCAGCTTGTAGAAGGGCTGAATGCGGCTGGCGTATTCCACCACGTCCCGGTCCATGAAGGGCACCCGCACTTCCAGGCCGTGGGCCATGCTGGCCCGGTCCACCTTCACCAGGATACCGTCCTGGAAGTACATCTTGGTGCACAGGTACAAGAGACGCGCCAGGTCCCGGTGCAGGTGGCTCTGACGCACCAGCCGCACCACATCCTCAAACGCATCCGAGCGCAGCAGCCGCTGCTTGAGGTCGGCCGAAAACAACTCCTCCTTCTCCGCATTGTTGGCAAAGCCCATCCACAGCATGAACCGGGCCTCCGGCGACAGGCCCAGCCCCTTGACGAATTGCCCGGCCAGAAAACCCAGGCTGGCATAGCGATGTGACACCGGCAGGCCCACATGCGGCACACTGGCCCGGGCCAGACGGGCGAAACGATCGCGCCAGGAGGTGGGCAGAAACGACAGCGCCTGCACCGCCCGGTGGGCCTGGAACGAAGGGTAACCGGCAAACAGTTCATCCCCCCCGTCGCCGCCCAGCACCACCTTGACGTGCTGGGCCGCCAGCCGGCACAGCAGGTAGGTCGGCAGGATCGACGCGTCGGCCAGGGGCTCATCCGCCACCCGCATTACCTGCGCAAACACCGCCATCGCGTTCTGGACGGACAGCACCTGGTGATGGTGCTGCGTACCCAGCAGCCCGGCCACCTGCCGGGCATAGGGTGATTCATCGTAGCTGCGGTGGTCAAAGCCGATGGAAAAGCTGTGCAGTTCCCCCTTGTGCCCGTGCCCGCGCCCCCCGGGAGTCAGAAGCTGGTCCGCCGCCAGGGCGGTGATGGTAGAGGAATCGATGCCCCCGGAAAGGAACACCCCCACCGGCACATCACTGCGCAACTGCCGGTGTACGGAATCCTTCAAGAGCGAGAGCAGACGCGTCGCACACTCGTCTACGTTGGCGCTGGCCACGGGATGATCGGTCAAAGGCAGGTCCCAGTAGGAGCCGGTCTCGACCTCCTGGCCATCCCAGGTCAGCCAGTGTCCCGGCTCCAGCTTGCGCACATCCTCGTAGATGCTCGCCGGCGCCGGCACGTAGCCGAAAGTGAAGTACTTGCTCACCGACAGGACATCCAGACGCCGCGGCAGGGCCGGCAGGGCCAGCAAGGCCTTCAGTTCCGATGCAAACGCCAGCCCCGCGCCCAGGGGCGCGTAGTACAGCGGCTTGATGCCGATGCGATCGCGCCCCAGCAGCAGCCGCCGCTGGTGGGCATCCCACAGGGCAAAGGCATACATGCCATCGAGCCGCTCCAGGGCATCCCTTCCCCAGTGCAGCAAGGCCCCCAGCAGCACCTCGGTATCCGAGCGCGTACGGAAATGCAGGCCCTGGCTCACCAGTTCCCGCCGCAGTTCCACGTAGTTGTACACCTCGCCGTTGAAGACCAGCGTGTACCGGCCGGTGGCATCCGACATGGGCTGCACCCCGCCCTCGATGTCGATGATGGACAGGCGCCGGTGCCCCAGGGCCATGACCGGGTCGATATGCTGCCCCCGCCCGTCCGGCCCGCGGTGGGCCAGGGCGTCCATCATGGACTCCAAGACCTCCGCCGGAGCGCGGTCGGCGGCCAGCGATGTTGTAAACCCCACAATACCGCACATAATCTGGTTGATCGGTTCGCCGGCCCCTCTGGCAGGTTCGGCCTTGGCCGAACTTCTTGAGAACGTACCTTTACCCTGCACCAATCCTACTTACTTCCGCTGCGTTCCACGACCGCCAACGTCAACAGCACCGCCCCCGTCTGCCCCGCCACCAGTACCGCCTGCCACAGGTTCAGCGTGCGCAGCATCACGCCCCCCAGGCCGGTGGCCAGGGTACAGGCCCAGATCACGATCACCGCCCCGCGCTGCGACAACCCCATCCGCACCAGACGATGGGAAAAGTGATTGCGGTCCCCCACGAACGGACTGCGGCCATGCTTAAGGCGGATCAGCGTCACCGAGGTGATGTCGTAAAGCGGCACCGCCATCACCACCAGCGGCATCAGCACCCCGTACCAGTGGCCCGGGCCGGTCACGGCCTGGGGGGAGGGCTCGCCCACATAGGTGGTGCGAATGCTGATCAAAGCCAGCGTGTAGCCCAGCACCAGCGAGCCCCCATCCCCCATGAAAACCCGGGCCGGCGGAAAATTGAACACCAGGAAACCCAAGAGGGCGCCCAGCAGCAGCGCCGCCACCGCGGCCACGAACCACTGCCCCCCCACCAGGTTGGCCGCCAGGTACAGCCCCGCAATGAGGGCCCCGATGCCCCCGGACAAACCGTCCATGTTGTCCAGAAAGTTCATGGCGTTGGTGATGGTCAAAATCCACAGCACCGTCAGGACCACGCTGATGGCGGCTCCGGCCCGACCATACCAGTGGCCCAGGAACTCCAGCACCCGCACCTCGAAAAACACCGCCAGCGCCAGCGCCACCAGCACCTGAACCCCCAGCTTCACAAACGGTCCCAGACGCCGCCGGTCATCCACCAGCCCCAGCACGTGCAGCACCGCCATGCCCCCCAGCATGGCCAGGGCCAGGGGCGTCTCCTGCTTCAGGCCCGGCAGATGCGGCGCCGCCGCGGGCCAGGCCTGCCGCACCAGGGCCGGGGCCAGCCAGACCAGCAGCAGGCCCGCGGCCATCGGCCCGGCCAGGGCCCAGAAAATCGCGATCCCGCCCGTGTTGGGCACCACCCGCCCGTGCCACTTGCGCCCCCCCGCCGCGGGGTCTTCCGGCCGGTCCACCTGCCCCAGCCGATACCCTGCCCGGATGACACCCCAGGTCAGCGGCAGGCTGATCACCAGGGCAAGGACGGCCAGAAGTAGACACAGGGTAACCATGGGCGATAGGGCAAGGTTCACAATTCAAAGTTCAAAATTGGACCAGTTCGTTCGTCACGCATTTGTCCCGGGTGGTTCTTCACTCTGAATCTTGAACTTTGAACTTTGCATTTCTCACAGCCCCAGCACATCCTTCATCCCGTAGCGGCCGGGCTCCCGGTCCACCAGCCAGCGGGCCGCGGTCAGGGCCCCGCGCACGAAGACATCCCGGTTGCTGGCCACGTGCGTCACCTCCAGCCGCTCGCCCAGGGTGGCGAAACTGGCGGTGTGCTCCCCCACCACATCCCCCAGACGCAGGGCGTGCATGCCGATCTGGCCGCGCACCCGTGTCGCATCCTCCCCGTGCCGCCCGTGTACGATGTCCTTCCGGAGGTCCTTGCCCGTGGCCGCGCAGATGGCCTGGGCGATCGCCAGGGCCGTGCCCGAGGGGGCATCCTTCTTGAAGCGGTGGTGGGCCTCGGTGATTTCGATGTCGTAGTCGTCCCCCAGGGTGCGGGCCACCTGGGCCACCACGTTCAGCATCAGGTTGACGCCCAGGCTCATATTGGGCGCCTGGAGCACCGCAATCGCCTTGGCGGCATCATCAATGGCCCGATGGTCGTCGGCCGTCAGGCCGGTGGTCCCCACGACCAGGGCAACGCCCGCCTGGCGGCAGGCCGCCAAGGCCTGGCGGAAGGCCGGAGGCTGGGAGAAATCGATCATGACATCGGGCGCCTCCGCCAGCGTGCCGCTGCCGCGGGCCTGGGGCAGTTGGTCGGTCAGTTTGACGCCCAGGGCGGGCCCCCCGGCCAGAAGCCCGGCATCCTGCCCCAGAAGCCCATGGCCCGGCGCCTCGATGGCCGCCGCCAGCCGCCACTGCTTGTCCTCACTGGCCAAAGCCACCAGCCGCCGCCCCATCCGCCCCGCCGCCCCATGAATCGCCAGCGGAATAGGCTTGTCGTGTGCGTTGCGAATCATGACTGCTCCTTGGCCTTGAAGTCGCCCGGCGGGCGCACCGCCGCCCACAGCGACAGGCTCAGAGGTTGAGGCAGGACAAAATCATTCCCGAACGATGTCACGCCGCCCAGTGTAACCATGACGACACAAAAAACGAGTTTCCAGGGTGCTGGCCCCAGTTGACATCCCCGGCCAGTGCCTTAGATTGGAAGTATCTTCTCCCGCCTCACTTGCACCCGCCGCCGGTGTGTCCAGAAAAGGTGTTGCCTTGGCCCTGTTCAAGAAAGACGGCAATAATGCTCCCCTCCCCTTTAAGCGCGACCCGCGTAAGGCCGCCACGTGGTTCAAACACGCCCAGGCCTCGGCCGACACCAGTAACTTCGATTACGCCATCGAGTGCTACACCAGCGGCCTGAAATTCGACCCCGACAACCTGAAGGTCCATGAAGCCCTGCGCGAAGTGGCCAAGCGCCGCAAGGTCTCGGGGGGCAAGCCCGCGGGGATGTTCGACCAGCTCAAATCGGCCGGCAAGACCGCCATCGAAAAAATGGTCCATTACGAGAAGTTCTGGGCTCTGGACCCGCTCAATCCCGTCCACGCCCTGAACATATTGGAAGAGGCCGTCGAGGCCCAGCGCACGATCTCGGGCCTGCTCATGGGCCCCGTGGTGGACTGGCTGGGGGGCATTCTGCTGGAGCCGGGGCAGGCCGCCAAGAAACTCAACAAGTCGCAGTGGGTCAAGGCCCGCGACGCCCTGGAAGCGATGCATGCCTATGACCGGGCCGTGCAGGCCTGCCGCATGGCCCTGCAACTGGCCGAAAACGATCCGCATCTCCTCCAGTCCCTGAAAGACCTGGAAGCCGAACGCACCATGCAGAAAGGCGGCTACGGCGCCGCGGCCACCGGCGGGGAAGGCAGCTTCACCGCCGCGGTCAAGGACATCGACGAGCAGCGCGTCCTGGACCAGGAAGACCGCATCAGCCAGACGGAATCGGCCGTCGATGAGATGGTCCGCCGCCGCCGCGGGGAATTCGATGAGAACCCCCAGGACAACGCTCGCCTGGCCCGCCTGGTCGAGGCCCTCGTGCAAAAGAGCACCGACGAGTCGGAAAACGAGGCGATGACGCTCTTGACCAAGGCCTGGGAAGACAGCGGCCAGTATGCCCTGAAAATGCGCCGCGGCGACATCTACATGCGCCAGCTCAACCGGCATCTGCGGGCCCTTCGGCCCAAGCTCGAAGCCGATCCCCACGATGCCGAGGCCCGCAAACAGTACGTCGAGATCAGCCGCGTCAAGATCCAGTTCGAACTCGAGGAATTCACCGAGCGGGTCAAGAACTATCCCACCGATATGGGCAAACGCTTCGAACTGGGCAAGCGGCTGTTCCTGGTCAAGAAATTTGACGAGGCCATCGCCGCCTTCCAGGAGGCCCAGGCCGATGCCAAGTTCCGCGTGCCCTCCCTGCAGTTCCTGGGCATGTGTTACCTGGAAAAGGGCTGGTTCGATGAGGCCATCGGCACCCTGCGCAACGGCATCAAGACCCATCCCCTGACCGACGATCGCCTGGCCTTGGACCTGCGCTACCTGCTCATGGACGCCCTGGCCCGCTCGTCCGAAAAGAGCCACAACCCGGACCAGGCCCGGGAAGCCCAGGAAATCGCCTCGGGCATCATCCAGATCGACATCAACTTCCGCGATATCCGCGACCGCCGCGCCAAGCTCAAGGATCTGGCCGACAAGCTCAGCCAACCGAAGTAATTCCCGATTTTCGATTGCCCGAAGCGGGCCGTGCGGTCCGGGGCCTTCACTGGAAATCCGCAGTTCACAAACCGAAGATCCCGAATCGAAAATTCCCCCATGCCCCTGGCTATCATTCCTGCCCGCTTCGCCTCCACCCGCTTCCCCGGCAAGCCGCTGGTCCAGGAGACAGGCAAACCCCTCATCCAGCACGTGGTGGAACAGGCTCGTAAGGCCCGTTCGCTTTCACGCATCGTCGTGGCCACCGACGACCAGCGCATCTTCGACACCGTCAGTTCCTTCGGCGCCGAAGTGGTCATGACCCGCGCCGACCACCCCAACGGCACCAGCCGCATCGCCGAAGCCGTCGAAAACCTGTCCCGCGAAGGGGCAAGGGGCAAGGAGCAAGGCGCACGCAAAGGACAGGGCGGCACCTCTTCCCCCGGTCCCTGGCCCCCAGCCCCGGGCCCCGACTTCGACCTTATCGTCAACCTTCAAGGCGACGAACCGGAGATCGATCCGGCCGTCATCGACGGCCTCGTCGCCGCCATGCAGGCCGATCCGGCTGCCGCCATGGGCACGGTCGCCAGCCCCTTCGCCCCCGGCGAAGACCCCCGCAACCCCAACATCGTCAAGGTGGTGTGCGACCAGAAATCCCGGGCCCTTTACTTCTCCCGCGCCCTGATCCCCCACTACCGTGGCAGCGCCGACGGCCCCTATTTCAAGCACATCGGCCTCTACGCCTACCGCCGCGGCTTCCTGGCCCAATACGTGAAACTGCCCCCTACCCCCTTGGAGCAGGCCGAACAGCTCGAGCAGCTCCGCGCCCTGGAACACGGCCACCCCATCACCGTCATCATCCGGGAGGTGCGCCACCACGGCATCGACACCCCCGAACAATACGCCGACTTCGTCCGCCGCCATCGGTAGGGCGCGCTAGGACACGCCTCTTCGGGCCCGCCCGCCCAACCCCGCCCGCTTGCGGCTAATAAAAGCCGCGTGGTAGTCCAGATGCCACACCAGCGTCTCGATCCACTGGCGCAGGGTACGCAAGCCCGCTTCGTTGTGTACGGCCGAACGATCCCAGTCCCCCCGCTTGAGCGTCCGCAGGATGCGGGCGATCTGCCGCCGCGTGGCCAGCATCAGGAGAATCTCCTCTTCCACATCCCTCCGCTGGCAGGCCAGCTTGCGCACGTACGCGCTTTCGTCATACGCCAGCACCAGGGGACGATCCATGGCCAGCGTGCGCTTGATCCGGTCGGCGTAGGCCTGCTCGGTGTCGGACAGATGGCACACCAGTTCCAGCGTGCTCCAGGTTCCGGCCCGGGCCCGGGGCCCCGGCCGGCGCCGCAGTTCCGCCGGCGTCATGCCGGCAATCAGCTTCTCCAGCTTGGAGGGCTGGGTTTCATAGGCGGCAATCAGTCTGCGGGGATCGAACGGGGTGCCAGAACGAGCCATGAATCACCTCCCTCTGAGCAGGCCGCCTACCCCCGGGAACAGGCCCGGGCGTCCCCTCCGGAACCACCCCCGGAAGCAGGTTCCCATCACCCCAGCCACTCGCCGCCTGCAAGGAACGCGGACCGCTCCGCACGGCCCGACCCACCAACCTCAAGGATAGACCTCCACCGCCAGCCCCGGCAACCTCCGGGAGAGTTTTTCGGCCAGATCGCCCAGTTCTCCCGCGGTCAGCGCGGTCGCCCGGGCCTCCACCGGCCGGCGCGCCACCGTATAAAGCTGCACCAACTTGATGCGGCAGCCCCCGGCCATCAGGTCCTCCAAACGCCTCAGATAGGCCGCGTACTCGTCCGCACTCACCGCCGCCCCGGCCCAGCGCAGAAACATGGACTGAATGACAATCTCTCGCGCGTGCCCGACTTCCGCAATGTTTCTTAGCACCCGTGCCAGCGGCACCCGCGTCCGATCGATCAGCCGGTAGTATTCCGGGGTCCCCGCATCCAGTTTGGCCCAGACCTCCCCTCCGGCCGCATCCATGATCTCCACCGCCCGCCGCGCACTGGCCCAGTGCAGGCAGGTGGCGTTGGTCACCAGGACGATCTTCACCCCCGAAAACGGCGCCGACAGGTGACTGGTGACTGGTGACGCGTGACTCTTCTCCCCCGCCCCGGCAATCCCCGCCGCGTTCCGCGCTTCCACCGCCAGCCGCACCGCCGCATCCAGTCGGCGATAAGTCGTGGGCTCACCATCGCCGGAAAAAGCAATGTCATTCAGGCGCTGCCAGTGCGGCTCCAGCCCCGCAAAGGCTGGGTCCTGCCAGATGGCCTGGCTCTTCACCAGCGCGAGCATGGTTTCCAGTTCCCGATGTAGACGCTCCAGGTTCACCGTCTTGAACGGCGGCGGCTGTGTGCGATCCACCTGGCAATAGGCGCAGTCGAAATTGCACGCCTTGTCCGGGTTGACATTCACACCGATGGAAAGCCCCCCCGCGCGGCGGCTGATCACCGGATACACATACGCGAAATCGCGCCAGTTCCGGGGGTGCTGCGTCAAGGCCGTGTGACGAACCATGCGAAGAATCTCTGATCTGCGATTTCTGATTTCTGTTCTGCGGCGCTCATCCCCGGGCCCGCGATGCCGCCGCCCCGCGACCTGGCTGGCAAGCCTTCTCCCGCCCACCCCCGCCTCAGATCATAGATCAGAGATCCGCGATCATAAATTCCCCCGCCCATCGCCCGCTGGCCGAAGCCGGTATAAACTAACCCCCTATGCGCGCGGAAACGAGACGAGCCATCCTTCTGGGGCTGGTCATCGCGGCCACCACCACCGTCGCCTACCTGCCCGCCATGCGCGGGGATTTTATCTGGGACGATGACACCCATATCAGCGCCAACAAGACCCTGGCCCAGCCCGACGCCGTGCGCCTGATCTGGAGCAAGCCCGGGGCCACCTGCCAGTACTACCCGCTGACCTTCACCGCGTTCTGGGCCGGTTACCGTCTGTGGGGCCTGGACCCCACCGGCTACCACATCCTCAACCTCATCTGGCACATCATCACCGCCCTGCTGCTGTGGCGCCTGCTTTACGTGCTGAAGGTTCCGGGGGCGTGGCTGGGGGCGGCCATCTTCGCCCTGCATCCGGTCAACGTCATGAGCGTGGCCTGGATGACGGAACTGAAAAACACCCTGTCCACCGCCCTGCTGCTGGCCTGCGGCATTGCCTACATCCGCTTTGCCGAGTTGGGCATCTATGCCCCGCCGGAGCCTCAACCTCGGCCGGCCACCAAGCCACCACCTTCCCCCCCTGCGGCCGACGCCAGGCCCACCTTCTGGATTCTGGCTGGAACCTGGCTGCTGACCGGGATCAACCTGGCCGCGGCGCTGGTGATGCTGGGGGTAGCCTTGGTCTATGAGAAACCCGGCCAGACCGTCGGTTGGCCCCCCTTCCCCACGTTTCTGGACAGCTATGTGGGGGCCATGCTCCTGGCCACTGTTTTCACCGTCATCCTGGCTTTGCGGGTTCTGTGGCGCCGGGGATCGCGCCCGAGCGACCGCCGCTGGGCCTGGCACGGGCTGGCTCTGGTCTGTTTCGTGTTCGCCATGTTCGCCAAAACGGCGGTGAGCCTGGCCCCTATCTCCCTCCTGCTGATCCTCTGGTGGCAACGGGGCCGGTTGCGCTGGCGGGATCTGGCCCCCCTGGGCCCCCTGGCCGCCATCGCCGCGGGCATGGGTCAGGTCACCATCTATGTGGAAAAGTTCCTGGGTGGCGCCATCGGAAGCGTCTACAACCTCGACGCCCTGCAGCGCATCCTGGTTTCCGGCCGCAGTTTCTGGTTCTACCTCGTCAAACTCATCCTGCCCCTGGACCTGACCTTCATCTACCCGCGCTGGAACGTGGCGCACCCCGCCTGGTGGTTCTACCTGTTCCCCCCGGCCACCGTCGCGGCCCTGGTGGCGTTGTACGTCTGGCGCGGTCGGCTGGGCCGGGGCTTGTTCGCCGCGGCCGTGCATTTCTACATGGGAACCTGCTTCCTGATCCTGATGGTGGTCATTTTCATGACCCGCTTTTCCTTCGTTTCCGACCACTGGCAATACCTGGGCTGCATCAGCATCATGGCGGTGTTCGGGGCCGGCATCACCCTGGGCCTCAAACGCCTGGGGCTGTGGGACCAGCCCGCGGGACGGCTGGCGGTGGCGCTGCTTCTGGGCGTACTGGCCCTGTTGACCTGGCGCCAGGCCCGGATCTACAAGAACCTGGACACCCTGTGGTCGGATACGCTGGTCAAAAACCCCGACTCGTCCATCGCCCACAACAATTACGGGGTTCAGCTTTTCCGGGCCGACCGCATGGATGAGGCCCTGCACCAGTTCACCGCCGCCCTCCACTGCGACCCCCACAACGATGCCGCCATGGAGAACATTGCCAGCATCTACATGCGTAAAGGGTTGTGGCAAAAGGCTCTGGATTACATCACCCAGGCCATTCTGGCCAACAACTACGTGGTGACCCGCCAGACGGCCATGGCCCAGTGTCTGTCCCGGCTGGGCCAAACGGCCAAGGCCCTGCCCTATTACCGCAATGCTATTCGCTTATCTCCAGATAAGCCACAAGTTTATAATGATTACGGCCTGGCCCTGCTGGACCTCAAGGAGCCAGATAAAGCCCTGGCTCAGTTTGCGATCGCCCGCCGGCTCAATCCTTCCCTGCCCGAAACGTACGTGGATCTGAGCATGGTGGCCGAGAGCCGCCACCAGTACCCCCGGGCCCTGGACTGGTGCGCCAAGGCCCTGGCCCTGGGCCCGGGCAAGCCCTACGCCGAATATCAGATGGGCAATCTGCTGATGGAAACGGGTCAGCCGGCCCAGGCCGTCTCCCACTACACCCGGGCCATTGCCGGACAGGTCGATTTTGCCGAGGCTTACAACGGCCTGGGCTCGGCTCTGCTAAAGCTGGGCCAACCGGCCCAGGCGGTCCCCCGTCTCGAAACCGCCCTGAAACTCAACCCTTCCCTGTACGCCGCCCATAAGAACCTGGGCAGCGCCTATGGTCTGCTGGGCCGCACCAGCGAGGCCATCGCCCAGTTTGAGAGCTGTATCCACGACCATCCCAACGACGCCGAAGCGCACCAGAACCTGGGGGCCCAGTATCTCCTGGCCGGGCACACCAAGTCGGCGGAGGTACAACTGCGCCAGGCTCTGGCCCTCCAGCCGGATTATTTTGATGCCCATCTGAATCTGGCCCAGACCCTGGGTGAACTGGGCCAGACCAAGGCAGCCATCCAGGAATACCAGGCGGCCCTGAAACTGCAACCGGACCAACCCACAGCCCACTTTCTGCTGGGCCGGGCCCTGGCGGCCCTGGGCCGGCCCGCCGATGCCGTCCCCCACCTGGAGAAGGCCCTGGCCCTGCAACCCCATTGGCTGGATGCCCTGGACGCCCTGGCCGATGCCTATGCCCGCCTGGGCGACTTTGCCAAGGCCATCAGCGTGGGCCGGCAGGCCCTGGCGCTGGTCCAGACATCCAGGCAACAAGCCTTGATCCGCGCCTGGACCACCCGCCTGAGCCACTATGAAGCCGGGCAACCTCGGTAGCGCCGGTTCCGGGCCAAGTCCCGAAAGGGCAAATCGCTTTCGATCCACGGGTCTGCGGACCGATCCGATGACGGGCCGACGTCGCTGTACTCCCAGTTAAAAACAAACGCCTGCGGGCTCAGATCGATGCCTCTGCAGGCTTATTCCCAAGTCAGGTCCACCCGATCAAGGTCGGGCGCCCTCACCGCCGTGGCGGGCCACAATCCTGGGAGCCACCCCAATCGGCGTAGGTAAGCCCTCACGGGCTGTCCCTGCCACACCACCGTGCGTACGGGTCCGTACACGGCGGTTCGATGGTTCAAGCGTTGGCTCCGGGGGTGAGGCGGGGGAGGCCAAGGGATTCCCAGTAGGCGGTGGGCAGGGCGATGGACAGGGCCGGGCTGCGGGCCAGCCGCCAGGGACCGTGGGGACTGCCGGCGGTCTGTGCCGCCAGATTCTTGCCCACGCCCAGACGCACCAGTTCCGCGAACCGTCGGCGGCCTCTCTTCCACTGCTTCCACATCACGGCACGCAGTCGCCGGTGCATCCACGAGTCCAAGCTTTGCAGCACCGAGGGCGTTTGGCAGTGGCCGTAGTAGCCGCGCCAGCCCCGCAGGTAGGCCGAGAGTTGCTCGACCATCCGTTGCAGGCTTACGCCCCGCGTCCGCCGCGTCAGTTCCCGCACCCGCTCTTTGAAGCGTCTCAGAGCCTTGGGCGCGATTCGCCTCTTGGGCTCCTGCCCGCTCGTGAAGCTGAAGCCCAGGAACTTACGTTCCCTGGGTCTGGCCACGGCGCTTTTGGATTCGTTGACCTTGAGTTTCAGACGCTGGGTGATCCAGCCACTGACGCTGGCCATCACCCGCAGCCCGGCCCGTTCGCTACGCACGTAGATGTTGCAATCATCCGCGTAACGCACGAAGCGGTGCCCACGCCGCTGCAACTCCCGGTCCAGCTCATCCAGCACCAGGTTCGACAACAGGGGCGAAAGAGGACCGCCTTGCGGCGTCCCTTCTTCACTCGGACTTACCAGCCCGTTCTCCATCACCCCGGCGTTCAAGAAAGCCCGGATGAGCTTGCGCAGCCGCGGGTCTTGAACCCGTTTGGCAATCTGGCCCATCAGTTTGTCGTGGTTGACCCGATCGAAGAACTTCTCCAGATCCAAGTCCACCACCCAGCCGTACCCTTGCGTCAGGTATTCCTGCGCCTGGGCCACCGCCTGATGCGCCGAACGCCCGGGTCGGAAGCCGTAGCTGTGCTCCGAGAACGTCGGGTCCCACTGCTCTTGGAGAACCTGCAACACCGCCTGCTGGATGAAGCGGTCCACGACCGTCGGGATGCCAAGCTTGCGCACCCCGCCGTCGGGCTTGGGGATTTCCACCCGCTTCACCGGCTGCGGCCGGTAGGTCCCTTCGAGCAGTTGTTCCCGCAGTGCTGGCCAGTGCTCCTTGAGGTAGCCCGGCAAAGCCTGGACGCTCATGCCGTCCACGCCGGGGCTGCCCTTGTTGGCCTGTACTCGTGCTAATGCCGTCCACAGGTTCTCAGCTTGGCATACCACCTCCATCATCTTTCGGGGGTCCGCGGGGCTGTCGGTCACCCTGGCCGCCTTGGACAGTTCGGCCCTTGCCCCGGAGGCTGGGAGGGCTTCACCCCCCTGTTCCGCCGGGTAGGCCAGAGGCATCTGGTTCTTCGGCCGCCTGCTGTCCATGAGACTAAGGTTCCTACTGGCCACTCCATCGTTGGGGCCTTGACCCGTCGTTCCCGGTCCGGCCTATCGGTTGTCTGCCCCTTTCGTTGGGCAGTGCCTCATTAGCCGCACCGACGTCACGGGCTACTATGCCCTCTGCTGACTCCTGCGCCGCGGTCAACTTCCCTTGCGGGACGTTCAGTCGGCTTCCGGGGGTGTCTTGCGGACAAGCCCCGGTTCCGACACGACGCAGGCCTCCCGAGGTAAGTCCGGTCTCCTTCGATGCACGCCCGCCGGGTTTACAGCCATGTCGCTTGATGGATACGGGCTTTGCTGTCTCATGCCAGCTCGCCCCGCCACGACTGCCTTGGACCCGGTTCTTGTCCATCGGGCCGCATCTTCGCTATCGCTTCTTTCAGACGCCATCTCGCGGTGACGCCCTTGCGAGTCGCTTGCCCTTCACCTCCATCAGGTTGGGCGGAGGACTTGCACCTCCAAGAGATCGAACATGCTCGGCACACATAAAAAAGGCCCCGCCATGAGGCGGGGCCTTGATGAACCAACCATTCATACCAGCCAGCCGCTACGGTGTGCCGGTGCCGCTGACTCCCGAACTGCCCGAACTGGTGCGGCCGATGTTGTACTTCTCGGGATTGGACATCAGGCCGGGGAAGAGATTCTCCTCTTCTTCGCTCTGAATGATGATCGTGGGCTTGACCAGGATCAACAGGGTCCGTTCATCCTTGACGGTGGAACGGTTGGTGAAGAAGCGGTTGAGGATGGGCACCTCGGACAGCACGGGCACCCCGGCCTCGATTTCCGTCTCGCCCACGAGCCGCTGGCCGCCCAACAGCAGGGTGCCGCGATCGGGCACGCTCACCGTGGTCTTGAGCTGGGTCAGTTCGAGTTCCGGAGCTTCCAGCGTACCGCTGATGGGGATGGAGAAGTTGTTGTTGTTGAGGTTGACGTTGGAGAAGGCGTTCACCGGGATCTGGCGGATGGCGGCGATGCGGGCCAGACTGGGCTCCACGGTCATGGTGACGTAGCGCCGGTCCGCGCTGATCGTGCCTTCCACCGTCAGCACCACACCCGACTGGGCCACCGACAGGGTGGTCTGGAAGCCGATGGCATCGGAAATCGGCGTCAGGTCGCTGACGAAGGCGATCTGGTCGGCCACCATCACGTAGGCCTTCTGGCCATTGAAGAAGGTTATGCGCGGGGCCGTCAGCGATATCGCGCTGCTGTTGGCCTTGGTCGCGTGCAGCATGGCGTTGACCTGAAGGTCATCCGCGATATAGCTGAACTGAGGCACCTGCAGAGCATACATGAAGCCGGCGCTGGCGCTGCCGGCGCTGCCGCTGGCGGAACTGGCGCCGCCGCTGATCCCGGTGAACGGGATGCTCTGGCTGGAACCCGAGGGCGAACCCAGCGACCCGGGGATGCCCGTGTTCTGCCGCTGGGCGATGTCGATCGAATCCTGGTTGAACGAGATGGGCGAGAAGGCCGAACTGGGCGTCCACGACACGTCCACATCCAGGCCCACTTCATCCAGCACGTGCTGGTCCACCAGCAGGAAGCGGCCTTCCACGGAAATCTGCATGGCCCGCGCCTCCCGCAACTGGGCCAGCAACTGGAACAGAGCCCGGTGGTTCTCGGCCGTGGTCTTGACGATCAGGTTGCCGTTGAGCTCCTTGAGGCTGCTGACCGTCCCGCCGCGATCCACCCAGTCCTGCGGGTTGCCCACGCTGTCCTCGATGAGGTTGGTGATGTCGCGCACCATGTCTTCGCGGCTCTTGCCCGTGGCACTGGTGCCCGTGGCGCCGGCGCCGCCGGAGCCAAAGAGGGTGGCGGTGTTGCCGCCACCGCCGCCCTGGCCCACGTTACCGCTGCTGGACAAGGCCGTGCTCAGGTCGAACTCGGGCGCATTGGTGAAGTTGGGCACGTTCACCAGCAGGTCGCGGATGTCGTACACCCGCGTTTCCGTGGTGCGTGTCAGATCCGCCTGGGTCGAGATGGTCACGATGCCGTCGACGATACTGTACGTGACCGGGTTCTGGTTGTCGGAGGTGGCCTGTTTGAGCACCAGCTTGAGGGCCTGCTCGGCGGGTACGTTGGTGAGCTGGAGGCTGATGGGCTTATCCTGATCCACGCCCGCCTGCTGCAAGACCGGCCAGTTGACGAAGAAGTTCAGGTTGGTGGTCACCCGCAGGAAGTCGATCACGTTGCCCAGACGGTTGCGGTCGAACTCCACCTTGCTGATGACCTGGTTCAGGGCCTGCTGAACCCGGCGGTTCACATCCGACTCGGTCGTGCCCTGGCCCAGGCCCTGGCGGCGACGCCAGGTCAGTTCCGGCCAGTCGGTCGGATAGATCATCAGTTCCGTGTAAGGCATGGTGGCCTTGAGGTTTTCCACACTCTGCTTGGATATGTCCAGCGCCCGCTCGCGTTCGGCGCGGTTGGCTTCCACGTACAACTGCGTATCCTGCATCATCTCCTTCATGGCCTGGGCAGCCACGTTGTTGGGGTCGATGAACAGGGCCTGGTCGATCAGTTGCAGGGCCTTGTCATACTTCTGCTCGCGGCGCAGGTCCGCCGCCCGACGCAGCAGCGTCTGGACCTGGGCCTGGTTCTCACTGAGCACCTTTTC
>JAJXSS010000001.1:0-3225 GCA_021784455.1 Planctomycetota bacterium | reverse complement strand
CCCGCTCGGTTTCTTCCTTGACCCGCTGGGCCTCCTCAGCCGTCTTGAGCTGCTGCTGTTGGAAGGACTGCTGGGCCGTGAGAATCCGGGCCGAAAGGTCCGTCGCCTGCTTGCGCAGGCGTTCGTATTGACCCGGAGGCAGCACATTCTGCCGCCGGTCCAGCACCAGCTTCGCATGGGCCACGGCATCGTTGGCCCCCACGAAGTTCTTCTGCATCAACTGATCCTGGGCCTGGTTGATCGCCGAGTCGTATTCCGCCAGGGCCGCCTGGGCTTCCACACTGCGGGCCTGGGCATAAGTGTCGATGATCGGCGCCTGGGGATTGCCCGGCTGGGTGAGCTTGGCCTGCACCACGGCCAGGGCGGCCTGGAGGTCCTTGTTGGAGGGGTCGGCCGTCAGGCCATCCTGATAAAGCTGGGCGGCCAGACGGGGATTACCGCTCTCTTCGGCCTTGCGGCCTTCGGCCAGCTTCTGCTGAGCCACCAGGATCTTGGCCTGGGCCAGCAGATCGTCATTGGCTTTCTTGGCGGCCAAGGCGGCCGCGGCTTTGGCTTTCGCGGCGGCTTCCTGCTGGGCCTTGGCCTTCGCCGCCGCTTCCGCCGCGGCCTGCGCCTGAGCTTCCTGCTGAGCCTTGGCCTGGGCCGCAGCCTCGGCCTGAGCCTTGGCCTGGGCTGCTGCTTCGGCTTGGGCTTTGGCCTGGGCCGCTGCCTTAGCTTGGGCTTCCTGCTGAGCCTTGGCTTTGGCCGCCGCCTCGGCTTGAGCCTTGGCCTGGGCCGCTGCTTCGGCTTTGGCCTTGGCCTCTTGTTCAGCCTTGGCCTGGGCCGCAGCCTCCGCCTGGGCCTTGGCTTTAGCGGCCGCTTCAGCCTGGGCTTCCTGCTCGGCCTTGGCCTTGGCCGCCGCCTCGGCCTGAGCCTTGGCCTGGGCCGCCGCTTGGGCTTCAGCCTTGGCCTTGGCCTGAGCCAGGCGGATGTCGGCCACCGACTTGAGCCCGGCGTTCACTCGCTCGGCATCAAACCAACCCAGGTCCGGGTTGGCGGCTTTGATGTCCTGGAGGCTCTTCTGGGCCGCATCGATCTGCCCGGCCTGGATCTGAGCCAGCGCGGCATCAATCTTCTGCCGCACCACGGTCTGCTGCACGTTGAGCAGCCGCTGGGCCTCGGCGATGCGGGCCGTGGCCTGCTCCTTCTGGGCGGCGCTGGCTTTGCTGTTGGCCTGGACCTGCTGGTACAGAGCCACGGCCCGGGCAAGCTGCCCAGCGCTGGCGGCGCTGTCGGCCTGCTTCATCAGGTCATCCGGGCTGATCTTGGCCTGAAGCTGCCGGTCGATGTCCTGGATGGTCTTCCAGAGGTTGACGCGCTCATCTTTGGAAAGCTGGGCGGCGCCGGCCTCGGAAACCTTGATCAGCGTGGTCTTGGCCGCCGGCAGATCGCCCTTCTGGTACTGCTGCATGCCGAGCTTGTACAGCTCCTGCGGCGTCTGGTCGGCGCCCCGCGTGATCAGCGGGATCACAAAGATGAACATTCCAGCAGACAACACGATGGCGAGGAGGAGACGATGGCGGAACAAAGCTGGCCTCCTTAGGTGAGGCGCCGGTCGTTTTTCAGAGCGACCGTTACGCTCGCGACTGCGGGGACCTGGCAAATCCGTGCCGGGGGTATCCAACGAGGCTGCACCCTAGACTACCAGTGGAGTGTCGCCCAATCTAACGAAGGGGTCGAACGTCTGCAAGTCGGATCGGGCAGGAACTTTAGTTACCGGAGCCTGCCCCACTGGCGGCAGCACCGCCGGCCCCGGGGCGGCACCGGCAGGGACCCTAGGGGCCGTGGCCGGGGTTCATCTGTTTTTTCGCCCCGTACGTGTGGCGGACAAATTCATTGACTTGGGCCCAGGCGCCATCGGCCAGGGACAGGGCCAGACCCCGCGGGGGCGCCCCGGTGAAGGTGCCGGCGATGCGCCAGGCCCGGAAAAACTTCTCATCGTAGCGTTCCAGCAGGGCAAACAGCGCCTGGATGGGTTCGGAGGCCTCCAGCGACGGTGCCGGCAGGTGAATGGCCAGGGCCGTGCGGATGCGGGCCATGCGCCGGGCCATTAGCGGCTCCCACGCGATAGGCGTCAGTTCCTTCGGCGTCAGCCCCAGCCCGCGCAGAATCACGCTGGCAATGATCACGTGGCCCATGTCGTTGGGCAGACGCCCATCCCAGGACAGGGACTCGCCCTGGTCCTTGCTGGCCGCATCAAACACGAAGTGGGTGTATTCAAACAGGCCGATGAACCCCACATGCTGGTCGATGGCCACCTGCCGGGCCGTCTGGGCCAGCTTTCTCAGCACATCGTTGTAACCCAGGCCGTCCAGGCGGGCGTTAAGGCCCGGCTGCACGGCCGGGGGGCTCAGGATAATCACCTGCCGCACGCCGGCGTAGGCCCGCACCTTCTGCACCAGCGCCGTCAGGGCCCGGGCATAGCTGCCCACCGGATCGCGCCCGGCCGCCGGATCCACCCCGTCGTTGAGCCCGAACATGATGAAGACGATCTGGGGGCGGGTCAGATCCAGAAGCCCGCCGATCCATTTCTGAGCCGAGCGGGCCGTGGCGCCATCCTTGCCTCCGTTGAAGAAACGCAGGTTGCGATCCGGCATCACCGCCAGCAGCGCCGCCGTGGCCGCGCGGTCGTAATACATCTGCTGCGTGATGTCATCGCCGACGAACAGGATGTGATCCCCCCGATGGAAAAGCTGGGACCAATGCAGATCCGGCAGCTCCTTCTGGGGCTGAGTGGCCGGGGCCGTCGCTGGCCCGGGGGCCGTGGGCGCCGCCTGCGCGGCCAGGGTCAGGAAACCGGTCAGGAGGACGAGCGTAAGCGCACGAGGCATGCCGAACCCCTTTCGCAGGGCACGCCGCGGCGTGCCGCCTTGGTCTCTCTGCCCCTTGCCGCGCGACCCACTCCCCAGGACCGCCCCGGAACACCTAGGCCACCCGCCCCCGGGCGCCGGCCATCAGCCGCTTCATTTCCGCGACCGCGGCCTGAAGGCCAACGAACACCGCCCGGCTGACGATGGCGTGGCCGATGTGCAACTCGCCGATGCCCGGCAGGGCCGCGATCGGCGTCACATTGAAATAAGTAAGCGCGTGGCCTGCGTTGAAGCGCAGGCCGGCCTCCCCTATCAATCGGCCGATACGGGCCACCCGGTCCAATTCCTGCATCAGAGGCACATCGGCCGCATCGCC
>JAJXSS010000522.1 GCA_021784455.1 Planctomycetota bacterium | reverse complement strand
TGCGACGCATGCAGACCGTCAAACCTAAGACCAGCCTCAAAGTCCGCCGCCTGAAGTGCTCCTGGAACCGCCAAACCCTGCTCAATGTTCTTGCCGGCAATGGATAACCTCAAATGCAATTGCCCTGTACGCAACCGTACACAACTACATCTATCATCCCAACTCGCCAGTTCCTGTGGACAATAAGACGTGGAATGCCGCCGATCCCGGACCGGCCTGCAAGGTGGATGGGCTATACGGCGAGTACGGTGTTACCTGGCTGCACCACTATCGCGGCTACTCCGAGGCCCAACTCTTAACCCTGCCGCGCGTGACCACTGAGACCGGCTGCGCCATCGACGGCCCGGTGACCGAGGAAGTACAGGCCAACAACATCCTGAGCATGTATCTGGACCAGTTCAAGCGCGGCTGGAGCTACACGGCGATGTACATCCTGCGCGACCGCACGGATGAGGGGGGCAACCAGACGTTTGGCCTGTTCCGCCCGGATTACTCCCCACGCAAGGCCGCAGTCGACCTGCATAATCTGACCACCATCCTGGCCGATCAGGGGTCGCTGACCACACCTGGCGCATTCGACTACGCCATTCCGGGGCAGCCGGCCACGGTGCACGACATGCTTCTTCAGAAGAGTGACGGCACGTTTCTGCTGGTCGTGTGGGGTGAACGGGTCAAGGGCGAAGACCACGTCACGGTCCACCTGAACAGCCCCTGTGATTCGGTGCAGGTTTACGACCCCACCCGCGGTACGCAACCGGTCGCCCGGCATGGCCCGGTGAAATCTCTGCCCTTGACGTTGACAGACCATCCCCTGATTCTGACGATCGGCCGAAAGTAAGACAGGCCCGCCTGGCCTCGTGGGCTCATGAGTCATAGGGCAAACCGGTCCGCGCGGCCTGGCCGCAGCACTTCCCCGGGGAATTGGCGATAATGGGGGGCGTTGCAGGTGTTGACCCGGCTCATCTTCTTATCACCGAAAGGTCAGGGAGTCATCATGAACACAAGTCAGCCGTTGGAGCCCAAGATGAACGTTTTGGCCGTTTCCACTGTATTCTGGCTCTCCTGCGTCTGCGCAGTGGCCCTGATGCTGGGCTGGCCGCTTTCCGCCGGCGCCGCCGGCATCATGGCGATCCCGACCGGGGATTTCCTCGACAGCATCGGGGTCAATTCGACCTTCCCGGATCGGGGCCAGCCGCTGCCCAAGACGATTGAAATGATCCAATACGGGGGGTTCCGCTGGGTCCGGGGCGGGATTGAGGGGTTGACCGAGCACGGCCCGACCACCGTGCAGACCTATCTCGACCTGCACAAGGCGACCGGGGTCCGCTTCAGTTGGGGCCTGGTCAGCGGGGGCTCGGACCTCCACAAGCTGATCACCACCGCCCGCCAGATCGCCGCGGCCGGGGCCCTCCTGGCCTTTGAAGGCAACAACGAGCCGAACAACTGGGGGGTCACCTATCAGGGCGAGCCGGGCGGCGGGCGGGCCCCCTCGTGGATGGCTGTGGCCAAGCTGCAGCGGGATCTGTACCAGGCCGTCAAGAGCGATCCGGTCCTGAAGAAGTACCCCATCTGGTCGATCAGCGAAAACGGCGCGGAGCGCGACAACGTGGGCCTGCAGTTCCTGACCATTCCCCCGGGCGCCGATACGCTCATGCCGGCGGGCACGCAGTACGCCGACTTCGCCAACGTGCACAACTACATCTATCACCCCAACTCCCCGGGTCTGATGGACAACCGGACCTGGAATGCCGCCGATCCGGGCCCCGGCTGCAAGGTGGATGGCCTGTACGGCAACTACGGCCTGACCTGGGCCAAACACTTCCAGGGTTATTCCCCGGCGGAACTGAAGACGCTGCCGCGGGTCACGACCGAGACGGGCACGGGCATCCACGGGGACATCACTGAGGAGATCCAGGCCCTTAATCTCATGAGCATGTACCTGGACCAGTTCCGCCGCGGCTGGAGCTATACCTGCGTGTATCTCCTGCGCGACCGTACCGATGAGGGCGGCAACCAGACCTTCGGCTTTTTCCGGCCGGATTACACCCCGCGCAAGGCGGCCGTGTATCTGCACAACCTGACCACTATCCTGGCGGACAAGGGCACGATCCGGCAACCGGCCCAGCTTGATTACTCGATTCCCCACGAGCCGGCGACGGTCCATGACATGCTGCTTCAAAACAGCAATGGCACGTTCCAGTTGGTGGTGTGGGGCGAGCGGCTGCAGGGGGCCGATGAAGTCTCGGTGCTCCTGGGCGGGGGGCATCGCTCGGTCCGGGTGTACGACCCGACGGTCGGCACGGAACCGGTCCAGAACCTGGGCGCGGCGGACGCGGTGATGCTCAAACTCACCGACCATCCCCTGATCATCGCGATCGAGTAGGACGGTTCGCCGAAACACTCCCCCGTATCTCGCGGTGACAGATGGAAACCCGGTCCATTCGTCGCCCCGGGGCGCGCGGGCTACAGCTTGTCGGCCAGGACCTTGTCCGCCTGCTTTTCGCGGAATTCGTGCAGCCGTTCCCGCAATGCGGGCCGGCTGTTG
>JAJXSS010000089.1 GCA_021784455.1 Planctomycetota bacterium | reverse complement strand
TAGCAGCACCTATCGCGTGAACATTCAGGAAGGTAGCCGGTAGCGCCGAAAGGGCCTCGCTTCCGGTCGGGCGATTACGTACGATTCTCCCGATGGCGGCGATCCGCACCCATCCCCATACGGTGGTTGACGAACTGCGCTCGTTACTGGGTGCGGGGCAGGTCCTTGCCGATCCCGATGAGTTGCTGGTGTATGAATGCGATGGCTTTCCGATTGCCAAGGGGCTGCCGCTGGCCGTGGTCTTCCCCCGCAGCCCCGAGCAAGTGGCAGGCTGCGTTCAACTGCTGGCCCGGCATGGGGTGCCCCTGGTGCCGCGGGGCACGGGAACCGGGCTGGCGGGTGGGGCGGTGGCCTATGGGGAAGGGGTGATCGTCTGTACCAGCCGGATGACGCGCATCGAATCCATCGATCTGCCGAATCGCGTGGCGGTGGTGGAGGCGGGGGTGCGCAACACGGCCCTGTCGGATGCCACGGTGGCCCGCTCCGCGGCAGAGGGGCTGCCGGCGCCGCTGTACTTCTCGCCCGATCCTTCGAGCCAGAAGGCTTCGACCATTGCCGGCAACGCGGCCACCTGTGCCGGGGGCATCACGACGCTCAAACACGGCGTCACCACCCAGCACATCCTGGGCCTGGAGATGGTGCTGGCGGACGGCTCGGTGCTCCGGACGCGGACGGAGGGGTTGCTGGACGGGCTGGGGGCCGATTTGCCGGCGCTGGTGTGCGGGTCGGAGGGAACGCTGGGAATCATCACCCGCGTCTGGTGCCGGCTGACGCCCAAGCCCCAGCACTTCAGAACCTTCTACGCCACTTACGGTTCCACCTTTGACGCCTGCGCTACGGTCAGCGACATCATCGCCGCGGGCATCATCCCGGCGGCCATGGAAATGATGGACGGGGCGATGGTGAAGGTGGTCGAGGATGCGTTCCATTACGGGTTTCCGGCGGACGCCCAGGCCCTGTTGCTGGTGGAACTGGATGGCGTGGCGGAAACGTTGGATGAGGAGTTGCAGCGTGTGCTGGCCATCGCGCAGGCACATCAGGCCCGGGGCATTCAGCAATGCGCCGATGCCCGGCGGCGGGCGGAACTGTGGAGCGCCCGCAAGCGGGCCTTTGGAGCCATCGGCCGTCTGAGCCGCAGCTATTGCACCCAGGATGCGTGCATTCCGCGTTCCAAGCTGCCAGAGGCGGTGGCCCAGATTGTGGAGATCGGCCGCCAGCGTGGGCTGCAGATCACCAACGTCTTTCACGCCGGAGATGGCAACGTCCATCCCATCTTCCTGTTCGATGAGGATGATCCGGCCCAGGTGCAGGAGGTGCTCCGGACGGCCGAAGAAGTGCTGGCATACTGCATTTCCATCGGAGGAACGATCACGGGCGAGCACGGTGTGGGCGTCGAGAAGATCCACCTCATGCCCAAGCTGTTCAATGAAGCGACCATCCGGACGTTCCAGGCCATCAAGGCGACATTTGATCCCCGTCATCTGGCGAATGAGGGAAAATTGATTCCCTCGGAGCGCCTCTGCATTGAGTTGCTCAAACCGACCGCGCTGAACACCCCGGGAGGCGCGACGTGACAGTACGGCCGGTGACGGCAAACTCGGCGGGCGAACTGCACGCCTTGGTGCATGAGGCCGCGCGCCAGCGTGTGGCCATCGTGGACTATGGCACGGCCCACCGGGGGGTGGGCTACGCGCCACCGGCGGAGCGCATCGAACTGACACAGCACGGCAGCGTGCTGGAGCACTACGTCCGCGATTTCACCGTGCGAGTGGCGGCTGGGGCGACACTGGGAGAGGTCCAGGAAGTGCTGGCGGGCAAGAAGCAGTTTCTGCCGCTGGAAGCGCCCGGCAAGATGAGTATCGGCGAGTGCCTGATGCATAACGTCTACGGACCGCTGCGGACAGGCTATGGGGCCCTGCGCGACCAGGTGCTGGGCTTGAATTATGTGGATGGCCTGGGCCGCGACATCCACGTGGGCGGACGAACGGTGAAAAATGTGGCGGGCTATGACGTGGCGCGGTTCATGGTGGGCAGTCTGGGCGAACTGGGGCTGGTCTATGAGGTAACCCTGCGGACTTTCGCCCTGCCCGAGCAGGTCATGCAGGCCCGGATCAGACTGGATGACCCGCGGGTCCTGGGCCCGCGTCTCAACGGGCTGCTGCTGACGGTAGCCGCGCCGGCCGGGCTGAGCCTGTACGGGGACGCGGAAGGATGGGTGCTGGAGGCGCGGTATCTGGGAGCAAGCACCCGGGCCTGGCCGGCTCAGTTGAAGGGGCTGGAGGAGTGGTGCCGGCAGACGCCCCAGGCCGAAATGATGTCCACGAACGCGGAAGGTGTGCCGCAGGTGACCAGGTCGTGGTGCGCCAACAGCGCCTGGCGTGATGAAAAAGCGCTGGTGGTGAAGGTGGTGGTGCCGCCGGCGCGGACCGGCGAGGTTTGCACGGAACTCAAGAGCGAATCAGGCGTCGCGATTGCGGCGCTGCCCGCCCAGGGGTGCATCTGGGTAGGGAGCGGTGCCGATGATGCCGTGGCCCTGGATCGGGCGGTGGCAAACGCTGCAGGCCAGCCTCATCTGCGGCAATGGCATCGGCGGCCCTCGCAAGACAATGACAAGGTCGCTCCGCTTACGCCCCAGCCGTCTGATCTACCCCTGCTGCGGCGGCTTAAGAGCGTGATGGATCCGCATGGCTTGTTCAATCCAGGCCGCTTCCTGCCGGCGGAAGGGGCGATGGCGTGAGCGAAGTGGTGCAGACCAAGTTGGGGACCGCCACTGATGCGCCGGGAACAAGGGGTCCCTCGGCGCAATCCGCTGCCCAAGGCGGGACATCGCCGGTGAAATCGGTGGATGGGCTGGGTCAGCCGTTGCCATCAGCCCAGGCCCGGGCCCGGGCGGTGCTCAAGTTGGACGCGCCCACCTATGACCGGGCCCTGGACTGTGTGCACTGCGGGCTGTGCCTTCCTTCGTGCCCGACTTACGCCATCAACGGCTTGGAAGCGGATTCACCGCGCGGGCGGATCTACTTCATGAAGGGGCTGGCCGATGGTCGCATCGCGGCCTCAGCGGCCGTAACCCGGCATCTGGATCTGTGCCTGGACTGCCGGGCGTGTGAAACGGCGTGCCCTTCCGGGGTGGTGTACCACGAGTTGATCGAAGAAACCCGGGCCCGCCTGGCAGCCCAGAGAAAGCTCAGCCTCACGGATCGGCTGGTGGATACGTTGAGTTTTCGCGTGTTTCCTTATCCCGGACGTCTGCGGTTGGCCCTCTTGGGTCCCAGGCTGCTGCAGAAACTGAAGCTATGGGGATGGGTGATGCGCATGCCGCTGGCCGGAAAACTCGGCAAGTTGCGCGATATGCTGCCGGCGGACGGGCCGGTCTGGGAAGGGCGGTTGCAGACGTTTTATCCCGCCCGGGCGCCCGACGGCCAGCGGCGGGCCCGCGTGGCATTCTTCGCCGGATGCATCGGTAGCGTCTTGTTTCAGGATGTGAACCGGCAGGCGATCGCCTTGCTGCAGCGGGCCGGATGCGATGTGCTGGTGCCCCCGGCACAAGGGTGTTGTGGAGCCATCCACCATCACAGCGGCCGGCCTCAGGAGGCCATGGGCCTGGCTCGGCGGAACCTGGCGGCATTCCTGGGAGAGGCGGCGGCGGATCCACCCTCGGCCGCAGATCTGCCGGATTTCATCGTGACGGCCATCGCCGGATGCGGGGCGATGCTGCGCGAGTACGATCATCTGCTGCCTTCGGTGGCGGCGGCCCAGGTGTTCGCCCGGCGGGTCCGCGACATCAGCGAGGTGCTGGCAGAATTGGGTCTGCCCGCTCCACAACGCTCCCTGGCACTGACGGCCACCTATCACGATGCCTGCCATCTGGCGCACGCCCAACGGGTCACGGAAGCCCCCCGGTCGCTCTTGGCGGGGATTCCCGGGCTTAAACTGGTGCCGCTGCCCGAGTCGGACCTCTGCTGCGGAGCCGCGGGCACCTATAACCTTTCGCAGCCGGAGATGGCCCGCGACCTTGGCATGCGTAAGATTAGGATGATTCAGGAAACGGGCGCCAGTGTCTGTATCACGGGAAACGTCGGCTGCGCGATGCAGATCCAGTCTGAAGCCCGCCGCCTGGGAGTGGCTCTGCGCGTGGTGCATCCTGTCACGCTGCTGCACGAAGCCCACTTCGGCGGTGATTCTCGAAGACTTTCTTCATCGCGCTGAACGGGTTCACGCGGTTTCCGGCAGCGCCCGGCGAATGCGGCAGCCGATCGCCGGTGTTCCCTGGAACTGGCACTGATGGCCAAGGAGGCTTCCTATGCCCAACCGGGCGCCACACGTGGGGGTCATCCTCAGTGGTTGCGGGGTCTTTGATGGCAGTGAGATCCACGAGGCCGTCATCACTATGCTGGCGCTGGACCAGCATGGGGCGACGTATCAGTGCATGGCCCCCAACCGGGCGTTCATCCCGATTAACCACGTGACGCGCAGACCCGCAGAGGATGAAAGCCGCAACGTGCTGGTGGAGGCGGCCCGGCTGGCCCGCGGTCGGATTGTGGACGTGGCCACGGTGACGCCGGCCCAGTTTGACGCCTTCATCCTGCCGGGGGGCTCGGGTGCGGCGCGGAATCTGTCCACCTTCGAAGGCGAAGGGCCCGAATGCCGGCTGGATGGGCATGTGATGCGGGTCCTGAGTGAAGCGCACAAACTCGGACGGCCGCTGGGTTTCATCTGCATTGCCCCGGTGGTGGCCGCGCGGTTGTTCGGCCGGGGAGAGCATCCCCGTCTGACCGTCGGCAAGAACCCGGAAATGGCACACAACATGGAGATGATGGGGGCCAAGCATGTCCTCTGCGGTGCGGGGGATTATGTGCTGGATGAGCGGCACCGGATCATCAGCACGCCGGCGTATATGGAGGCCAGCAGCATATCGGAGGTCTTTCAAGGGATTAACCGGCTGATCGGGAAACTTCTGGAACTGGCCCGCCCCGCGCCGACGGTAGCCGTGAAACCAGGGATCCCCGGCGTTCCGGAGGCGCATCCGACCATTCGGCCGGCCACCCCGTAGCCGAGCCTGCCCGCGCCACGGGTGAAACGCACGCGTCGGCATGATCTGATGGACATGCGGATCATCGCCCCGAGCGCCGTACGGAGCGGGGGCACTTGCACCCAATGCCGTACCGGCAGCAGCAGTCGCCTGGGAACCGGGGCCTGCGCGGCCAAGTACCTGACGCACAGCATCCGGGCGCACGGGGGGATCGAGAATCGTCTGCACCGGATCTTGGACAGGGCTTTTGCGGAGATCGCAGCCGGATGTGTCTCGGGCAAGGGGCCTGCAGTCTGGGCGTGCTGGGCCAGATCGCCTTGTATCTGCTGCGGCCGGCGCCCCAGACGGAACGGAGCCTGCCCATCCAGCACCGCAAGGCCGGCTGGGGCAACACCTGACTCCTCAGACTGCGGGCAGGAGAAAATCAGTTGCGGTAGCCCTGCCCGGGGCCCTACAGCCCTTCCGCCTGTGGGATGTTCTTGGCCTCGGGGGAAATGCCGTAGATGACCAGCCGGTGGCTTACTGGCCGGAAACCGTACTTGGCACAGATGCGATTGCGCATCTCCAGCAGTTCCGGGCATTCAAACTCCACGATCCGGCTGGTTTCCACGCAAACCAGGTGACCGCGGGGCTTGTTGTCGAAACTGAGCTGGTAATGCGACTGTTTGGCGTCGATCAGCACCTCGGAAAGAATGCCCGCTTCCAGCAGGTGCTTCAGGGTGCGGTAAATGGTGGCCTTGGAGACCCGCGGGCCGGTCTGGCGCATGTCATAGAAGAGTTCATCGGCCTCAAACACACCCTGGCGGGCCAGGACGGCATCCAGAATGACGGCGCGTTCCGGGGTGAACTTCAGCCCCTTGCGTTTAAGGAAACGCCGGAAGATGGCGCACATGGGCTCGATCAGTTCCTCTTCCGTCGTACGCATAGTGAAAGGTTCGGATGGCATGGTGTGTTATTTTAGTCGAGATTGTTTCTGGTATCTTGGCGGGCTCGACAACAGCAAAAGGAAGGTGATGGATGGCCAATGCGGCACCCTTGGGTGTGGGGTTGATCGGTTGCGGAACCGTCGGGTCCGGAGTGGTCAAGCTGCTCCTGGAAGAGGGGGACTTGTACGCCCGTCGATCGGGCCGAAGGCTTGAGCTGAAACGGGTGCTGGTCCGCAGCCAGGACATCGGCTACAAGACCCAGCAGGTACCCCCGGAGGTGCTTACCACCGAAACGGAAGCGTTTTTCAAGAGCCCCGGTTTGGATGTAGTGGTCGAGCTGGCCGGCGGCAAGGGCATCATCAGTCAGTTCGTTCGGCGGGCCCTGTCCGAAGGCAAGCACGTGGTCACAGCCAATAAAGCCCTGCTGGCGGCCGAAGGCCCGGATTTGTTTGCCTTGGCCCATCAGCATGGGGTGGTTCTGGCGTTCGAGGCCTCCTGCTGCGGGGGCATCCCCGTGATTGCCGCCCTGCAATCGGGCCTGATGGCCAACCGCATTACGGCCCTCTACGGCATCCTCAACGGCACCTGCAATTACATCCTGACCGAAATGACGCAGCGTGGGAAAACCTACACCACCGCCTTGAGAGAGGCTCAGGAAAAAGGTTTCGCCGAGGCCAACCCCACCCTGGATGTTTCCGGCCGGGATTCGGCTCACAAACTGGCCATCCTGGCATCCCTGGCGTTTGGCGTCCGGGCCACAGAGGACCAGGTGCCCTGTGTGGGCGTGGACACTCTGGATCTCGTGGATGTGCGCCTGGGTGAGGAGATGGGCTACCGGGTGAAGCTGCTGGGCATGGCCGAAGAGAAAGCGGGTGCAGTCGCTCTGGCGGTGCAGCCGTGCTTCGTGCCACGGGATGCCCTGATCGCCCAGGTAAACGGGTCTTTCAATGCCCTTTCCATCTACGGCCATGCCACCGGCCACACCCTCTACTATGGCCGGGGGGCGGGCATGATGCCCACGGCCGGGGCCGTCGTGGCCGACCTGATGAACATCGCCTCCGGGGGCTATCCGGCGGCGTTTGCCCAGATGCGCCTCTGGCCGGACCAGCAGCCGCCGGTGAAACTGGTGGATCGGGCGCGGCAGCAGAGCCGTTTCTACATCCGCATCAACGCCCTCGATAAACCGGGCACGATGGCCAAGGTAACGGCCGTGCTGGGGGCGGCCGGAATCAGCCTGTCGGCGGTGCGGCAGCATGAAATGAACGATGGCGGTTTCGTACCGGTGGTGATCACCACCCACCAGGCCCAGACCGGGGCGCTCGATGGGGCCCTGAAGGAGATCCAGAAGCTGGATGTGATCCAGGGTTTACCGGTGTGCATCCGCGTGGTGGACATGCCGGAAGGGTGAGTGAAATCGCTGATCGATGATTTCTGATCGATGATCCGGGAAACTCGGTGACGCGGGGGGTGATTGATACGTTTTGGCGCCAATCGGGGCCGGCGGTCGGGTGCGTGAAGGCTTCAGAACGCACCTTGGGGCGTTCGCTGGGTCTGTCAAGAGTGATGGCAAAGGCGATTCTACCCTCGTTTTCGGGCCCAACGGGCGGCAAATCGAGTCACACGGGGTAACGCGGACCTTTGCGGCCCGGTCCGCCGAATACAGGATCCCTCACCGGGCTTCTGCCCGGAGACGAGGGTACGCGGTCAAACCGGAGGCACGCAACCGCGTGTCCTACTTGGCCAGGCGCTCGAGGACGGCCGGGAGCGTGGCGGCGAACTGGCCATTGGACATCACGAAATCGGCGCCGGCCAAACGGGCTTGTTCGAGTTGGTCCACCAGCACATGCGATCCGTAGGCCACCACCGGCATGGCCGGGGTGTGTGATTTGGCCAGGCAAATCATCTCCAGGGCCGCCGATCCCAGCCCCAAGTCGATGATCACGCCCTGGACGGGGTCGTTGAGGCCTCCATCCTCCACGCGATCCAGACGTTTCCGGAGCATTTCGACATTGCGCGCCGGCCGCGCGGGAATATCCAGCGATTCAGCCGTGCTGCGAATCTTCGAGGCAAACATGAGGTCGGGACAGCAGTAGATGAGCATGGAGGATTGTAGGAAAGGCTGGCAGATGGCAGGTTTCAGGTGCGAGATTTCAGAGTGCAGACCAGGGTGGAATCCCGGGCTCCCCGCTGCAGTCCGCAATCTCAAATCTCACCTCTGCCCATACAGCCCGTGTCGTCGAATGTAATCAGCCACCCCTGGATCGACCAGGCCGGTGATGGGGAGCTGATGGAGGATGCGGCGGCGGATGGCCGAGGCGCTGATGTCGAGCTGGGGCAGGGGAAGAAGCCGCGTGCGCCATAACTCGCGCTGCGCCGCCAGTTCCGGCGCCAGCCCCGCTATGACGATCTCCGGTGAGTCCGGGGGTCGCACCATGACGGCCGGATCGGCCAGTTCGACAAGGCGCTGGACGCGGTGCCAGGTGGGAAAGATGCGCAGTTGATCGCTGCCGATCAACAGGTGAATCGCGGTACTGGCGGGCAGGGCGGCCCGCAGCCCTTCCAGCGTATCCACCGTGTAGCTGGGGCGACTGGGGTGGGTCTTGGCTCTTTCCAACTCATCGGTCAGGATGAGGCAGTCGGGACAACCGGCCAAGGCCAGGCGCAGCATCGCCAGACGATGGGGGCCCGGGGTGTGCGGCTGGCCGAGCTTGTGTGGCGGCTGAGCGGCGGGAATGTAGGCGATCAGGTCGGCGTGCAGGGCTTCGGCGGCCAGACGCGGAAGGATGAGGTGGGCGACATGCGGGGGATCAAAGGTGCCACCGTAGACCAGCAGACGTTGGCAGGAGGGCAATCGCATCACATCTCCCGAAGCATACCCTCGACCGCCTTGGCCAGATTCTCCCCGGCCAGGTGGGCATTGCGGCCCAGGCGCACGGTCATGGGTATTTTCCACGGCCGGGTGAGCAGGTGGAGAATCGCGGCCCCCACGTTTTCGCTGCCGTCCGGCTTCACCCAGCCGGCCGCCTCCCGGGGAATGGCCATGGTGGCTGCGTCGCTGATGGCCCGGAGCATGGTCAGATGCAGGCCGCGCTGATGGGCCAGGCGGGCGACGTGAAAAGTCTCCATATCCACCGCCGTCGCCCGGTGCCGGGCGTACAGGGCCTGCTTGTCGGCCACCGCGTGCACCAGTTGGTCGGCCGTCAGGAGGCACGCGCCCTGCGGGCGTTCCGGGATGTCGCGCGTTGCCTGGGGTACATCGTTGTTGACGCTGTAGGCCGCCCCCCGGCCGTCAATCACCCAGCGCACGTTTAGCACCGTACCGGCCCGCAACGAAGGATCCAGCCCCCCGGCAAAGCCGACATGGATGATGCGGCCGGGATGATGCTCTTCCAGGAGTGTGTTGACGACCTCCACGGCCCGCTCCCGGCCGACACCGGTCACGGCCGCTACTAGTCGGCGGCAGGCCATCTGGCCGACGAACCAGGGCTGATCCGGTACCAGTTGCAGGCGGCTGATGGTGGGGGCCAGTTCATCGCGGACAGCGGCCACGATGGCCACAACCTGCGGGCTCGTCGCGGCCGCCGGCGCGGCGGCGGCCATCGGTGCAGGGGTGGGAGGGGCGGTGGTTGGCACTGGGGGCATGTCGTCCATGTGTGTTGCGGCGTCCGTGTCGAATCGGCACCGCAGCAGACCGTGGCGGTTCCTGGAGCGACGGGGCCGAATCTTCATGGTATCACAAACGACGGAACTCCGGCCGCGTGGCAACGTGAGGCGTCCTGCCGTATTATGCCCCGATGGCGATCTACCTCGACGATCAGCCCATGATGTGGGTGGGGCACAGCTTGGCGGCGCTGCTGGAGGCGGCCCGCAAACGGCTGGAGCCGGCCGGGCGCATCGTCGTGCAGGTCCAGGTCAACGGCCAGTTCCTGGTCGGTCCCGAAATCGCCCGGCATCAGAACGATCCGGTCAACGCCAGCGATGTGCGTCTGGCCAGTGCCGATCCGGTCGAACTGGCCCAGAATACCCTGCAGCAGCTTCGGTCCCTGCTGGAGCAGTCCGGCCAGGCCTTGCAGGAAGCCGGCGAGGCCTTCCAGAGCGACGAGGCGGGCCGGGGCATGCAGGCCCTGAGCCGGGCCATGGATCTGTGGCACCAGTTGCCCCAGGCCGTTATCCAGGCGGCCGCCCTGACCCGGCTGGACGTGAACGCCGCGCTGCCTGCCGGCAAAACAATGACCGTCTTTGCCAGCGATCTGGCGGCCAGCCTGCGCGGCTTGCGCGACGGCCTGACCAACCGCGATACCGTCGCCCTGGCCGATGCCCTGCGCTATGAATGGCCCCGGACCGTTCAGGCCTGGGACCAGTTGCTGGCGAATCTGCAGAAAAAGCTACAATCGGAGCACTAATGGCCGGCGGCGCATGGCGCGTGTCCAGTGGCCACCAGCCTTATCCCCAAGCCACCGGCCCCGGATCACTGACCACACACCCCGACCACGGGCCACTACCTCCATGACCTCGTCCAACCTCGACCATCCCACCCTGGCTCTGCTCAAGACCCGGTTCCCCGGCGTGCCTCTGTTTGCCAGCGAATTCCGCGGCCAGACCACCGTCGTAACCGACCGATCCCACGCGCACGACCTGCTGAAGTTCCTGCACGATGATCCCTCGTGTGCCTACGACTTCCTGTCCGATGTGGTGGGGGTGGATTACCTGAAGTACCCCGCCCCAGCCGGGCCCCAAGGCCTCAGCGGGCGTTTTGCCGTGATCTACAACCTGGTGAGCGGCCCCCACAACCTGCGGCTGTTCGTCAAGGTGTACCTCAACCCTTCGCGGGAAACCTCGGGAATCGCGGACGATCCCGAACTGCACCTGCCTACCGCCACGGATCTCTGGCCCGGCGCGGAATGGACCGAGCGTGAGGTGTTTGACATGTTCGGTATCCGTTTCGACGGGCATCCGGATTTGCGCCGCATCTTGCTCTGGGAAGAATACCCCGCCCACCCCCTGCGCAAAGACTACCCCTTGCGCGGGCGCGGTGAACGCGAGCAGTTCCGTGTGATCGGGCGTGAGAGTGCCTGAGCCGATGGGCAGGACCTGAAAACCCACACCCGGCCTCTCTCCTGAAGCCAGGAGAGAGGGGGAAGCAGAGTCTATGACCGTACGCGCCGTGGTCCTTGGCATCCTTCTGGGGCTGACCATTTCGGCGTTCTGCTATTTCAACGACTTTGTCATCCAGCAGACCTTTCTCATCGGCAATCACCTGCCGGCGTCGGTGTTCGGGGTGGGGCTCCTGCTGGTTCTGATGGCGAATCCGCTTCTGGGCGTGCTGGGGCCGCGCTGGCCCCTGAAGGCCGCCGAGGTGGCGGTGGTGCTGACCCTGGGCCTGGCGGTGTGCGCCTGGCCCGGATCGGGGCTGTTCCGCTCCTGGATGCACACCATGGCGGTGCCCGGCCGGCAACTGGCCGTGCAGCCCTCGTGGCAGGCCGCCCGCGTGATGTCCTATCTGCCGGGCGGTTCTCCCCGGCTCGC
>JAJXSS010000088.1 GCA_021784455.1 Planctomycetota bacterium | reverse complement strand
TCAGTATGCCCTGGTGGACCGGTATGCCCAGGCCAGCGGGGATGTGCCCACGTTGGCCCAGGCGCTCAAGGGCAAGCTGCTGGCCATGAAGGTGGTCCACGAGATCATTGCCGGCGCGGGCTGGCAGGCGGTGGAGCTGGCCCAGCTTCTGCGCGATCTGGCCTGCCAGTTTGCACCCGGGGGGCGCGGCCGGGACAGCCTGGGGATCGACGGGCCGGCAGTGCGGATCGAACCGCGGCAGGCGGGGCCTCTGGCCATGGTGCTGCAGGAGTTGTTTGCCAACTGTGCCAAGCACGGCGTCTATCGCCGCCCGCAGGGGCAGGTGCGGATCACCTGGGCGCTGCGGCCGGCTCCGGATGGGCGCACGGGGATCGTCCTGCAGTGGGCCGAGTCGGGGGGCGCGGCCGCGGCGGAGGCGCCCCGGGGCCAGGGCCAGGGTCTGAGCCTGATCGAAGGGATAGCCCGCTTTGAGCTGGGGGGCGCAGCGCGGTTTTACTTTGAGCCCGGGGGTTTTCGCTGCGAACTGCAGGGGATGTTGGATGCGTGCGCCGAGCCCGAGGGGGCGGGGGGCGGCAAGCGATGATCTGGCAGAGGTGGGTCCGAAGACTTGCCTCCCCTACGGGCTACGCGAACGAGCATGATCGGCAGGCGCAGGTGGACCTGCGCGGGCAGGGGCGCGGGAGCGTTGCGGGGGGTGGGGGCTGGGGGTAATCTCTGGGTGGGCGGGTGTTTTGATCCAGGAGTCGTGAAGATGACGCAGTTGGTTGCCAGCAGGGGCCGCGGCCGCGGGGTGCGGGCGGACCAGGCGGAGGTGTTGTTTGCACCGGCGGCGATTCAGCGGCTGGAGGCCAAGGCCAGCCTGCCGGCCAAGTTTGAGCGGTTGCTGGGGCGCTATGACCTCAAGGGCATGTGCGCGGGCAAGGTGGTGGCGATCAAGATTCACGTGGGTGGGGAGCTGAGCTTCACCACGGTTCCGCCGGTGTTTCTGCGCCTGCTGGTGCGCCAGATCAAGGCGGCGGGGGCCCAGAGCGTGTTCATCACCGATGGCACGGGGGCGGTGGCCGGGGCGGTGGCGCGGGGCTACACGGCCGAGGTGCTGGGGGCGCCGCTGGTGGGTTCGGCGGGGGTCCACGAGAAGTTCTACTTCCGGCACAAGGTGAACTACCGGAGCCTGAAGGAAGTGCAGGTGGTGGGCAACATCGAAGCGGCCGATGTGCTGATCAACCTGTCGCATTTCAAGGGCCACGGAGCCTGCGGCTACGGGGCGGCGTGCAAGAACCTGGCGATGGGATGCGTAACGCAGCATTCGCGCGGGGCGCTGCACAAGCTGGAAGGCGGGCTGGCATACGACCCCCAACGCTGCACCCACTGCCGCAAGTGCGTGGAGGCGTGCAACCACGGGGCGGCCAAGTGGAACGAGGCGGAAAACCGGCTGGAGATCTTTTACCACCACTGCTCGTACTGCCAGCACTGCGTGATGGCGTGCCCGCACGGGGCGATCCAGCTTCAGGGCGACGGGTTCATCCCCTTCCAGCACGGGCTGGCGCTGGCCACCCGCGAGGTGCTCAAGACCTTCGAGCCGCAGCGCGTGCTGCACATCAACGTGCTGATGCAGATCACGGTGTACTGCGACTGCTGGGGCTTTTCCACGCCGGCGCTGGTGCCGGATGTGGGGATCCTGGCCAGCCCGGACATTGTGGCGGTGGACAAGGCCAGCCTGGATGCCACGTGCGACGGCCAGCCGCTGCCGGGGAGCCTGCCGCCCCGCATGGAGCTGCGGGGGGGCAAGCACCTGTTCGAACGCATCCACGGGAAGGACCCGTACATCCAGATCCGGCAAATGGAAGAGGTGGGGCTGGGGACGGGCAATTACCGGCTGGTGCAGGTGAATTGAGGGAGGGGGGAATTCTCGATTGCGGCTTTGTGATGTTCGATGGACCGCGGAAGGCCGGCGATGGAGCCGATCGTGGGTGATTCGTCGCCCGCCCCCGGGCCCTCACGACCGGTCATGGTGCCTTGCCGCTTGCCCCGGGGCCCCGGAAGTCTGGGTGGGGTGGCGGCCAAGCCGACCCTCAGGCAAGTTTCCGGGGGCGGGCACCCGTCACCAGACCCAGGGCCAGCAGGGCCCCGGCGGACAGGCCGGTCATCCTGGCCTTGGGATCGCTGGTGGTGGCCAGGGAAGCAGTGGGTCTGGTACGCTGGCCCTGGAAGGGGCGACGTTGCGTGGGCCAGGGGCAAGGAAAATACCTTTGAGCGTCGGGCGGCGGATGATGGCGTATGTGGGCACGTTCAGCTCGCCGCTGGGCGAGGTGCCGGCGACGCAGGTGGACCGGCCGCCGGGCAACGGGGCGGGGATTCACGTGTTTGCGGTGGATGGGGACAGCGGGGCGCTGCGGCCGGCCGGGATATTTGAGTCGGGCGGCAGCCCCAGCCACCTGGTGGTGAATGCGGCCGGGGACCGGCTGTATGCGGCCAACGAGACCCAGCGCGAGGGGCCCGGGCACGAGGGCACGGTGAGTGCCCTGGCAATCGACCGGGGCAGCGGCCAGCTCACCTTGCTCAACAGCGTGCTTTCCGGGGGGGCGGGGCCGACGCATATCAGTCTGCATCCCAGCGGGCGGTTTCTGCTGGTGGCCAACTATTTTGGCGGTTCGGTGGCCGTGTTGCCGGTGTGGGCCGATGGCCGGCTGGGGCGGGCCAGCGATGTGAAGCGGGATGCGGGCGTGGCGGGCCCGAGCCGGGCGGCCAGCGCCCCGCCGGGCAGTTTCGCCTGCAGCGGGCACGAGGGGCCGCACGCGCACATGATCGTGGCCGATGCCGCCGGCCGGTTCGTGCTGCACACCGACCTGGGGCTGGACCGCATTTTCGTTTGGAGATTCGAGGCGGACCGGGGGGTGCTGGTGGCCCATGATCCGCCGGCGGTGGCGTTGCCGGCCGGGGACGGGCCCCGGCACTTGGCGTTCCACCCCGATGGCCGGTGGTGCTACTGTCTGCAGGAGGAGGGCTCGACCATTGCGTTATTCGACTACGATCCGCAGCGGGGTCAGTTGGCGGCGCGGCAGGTGCTTTCCAGCCTGCCGCCGGGGTGGGCGGGCAGCAGCTTCGGGTCGGGGATCCTGGTTTCGGGCGACGGCCGGTTTGTGTACGCGGGCAACCGTCTGCACGACAGCATCGCGATCTTCGCGGTCGGCGCGGATGGCCGGCTGAGCTGGGTGGGGGAGGAATGGACGCGGGGGGACTATCCGCGCAGTTTCAATTGCGATCCCAGCGGGCGGTTTCTGTACTCGTGCAACCAGCGGGCGGACCACGTAACGGTGTTCCGGGTAGAGCGCGCGACGGGGCGGCTGGTGTTCACGGGGCATTATGCGGCGGTGGGCAACCCCTCGTGCATCGTGTTCGGCGAGGTGGCGTGAGGAGGAATTTTCGATCTGGGATTTGCGATTTTCGATCGGCAACAGGAAGACGCCCGGACGGGGCCGGGTCTTGGGCTGCCGGTCGGCTTACCCCTCAAGGGGGGTCAATCGGGGTTGGGAATGGGGGTGACGGCGGCGCGGTCAGCTTCGCGGTTGCGGATGCGGTAGACGTGGTCGACGGGCAGGACGAAGACCTTGCCATCACCGATTTCACCGGTGTGGGCGGCATCGAGGATGGCGTTGACGGCCACATCCACGAAGGGTTCGGAGACGCCGATTTCCAGGCGCACTTTTTCCTGCAGCTTCATGCGCACGGTGGTGCCGCGGTAGGTTTCAACCTCATCGGTCTCGCCGCCGTGGCCCTGGATGCGCGAGACCGACAGGCCGCGGACCTCGGCCTTGTACAGGGCCTTGAGGACCTCGTTGAGCTTTTCGGGACGGATGACGGCGACGATGAGTTTCATGGGCAAGTCTCTTGGTTGAACCACGAATTCACGAAGACACGCACAGGAACGCAGAAATAAGCAAGAACTTGAACCACCAAGCACCAGGAACACTAAGTTCAGATTGGAGAAGGAGGATTCTTTTGGAGGGGTCGGGGCGGTGGCAGCGATCCCTCTCATCTTGGTTTGTTTCCTGGGTGCTCCTGGTGTCCTTGGTGGTTCAACTTTTTTCCTGGTTCTGTTTTCTGCTTTTTTTCTTCGTGTCTTCGAGGTTCGCTTCTGCGTCTTCAGGCTTCAACGAGGTTGCGGGGTTTGGGGCCGGCGGGGTTGGCGGAGGTGGTGACGGGGCGTTCGTGTTCCATCAGGAGCAGGGCGCCTTCACCGGTGGTGTAGGCTTCCTCTCCGTGCAGGCCGATATCCAGGCCGCGGTCTTCCTGGCGGCCGGTAGCCCGAAGCGGCATGACCAGGCCCACCAGTTTGAGGATGACAAAGGTGGCCACGCCGCTGTAGAGGCCCACGACCAGAACGGCCAGAGCCTGCCGGCCGAGCTGGTCGGGATGGCCCATCAGGGCGCCATCGGTGCTCCCTGGAATGGGTACGCCCCCAATGCTGGCCCGGCAGAAGACGCCCACCAGCAACATGCCGGTGATGCCGCCCAAGCCATGGGCGGAAAACACATCCAGGGAATCATCGAGGCGGGTCTTGGCCCGGTAGAGGATGGCGTAGTAGCTGGGGAAGGCGGCGATGGCGCCGATGATCAGGGCCGAGGAGGGGGCGACGAAGCCTGCGGCCGGAGTGATGGTGGCCAGGCCCACAACGATGGCCGTGGCGGAACCCACGGCGGTGATGCGGCCGCCGCGGAACATGTCGAGCAGGGACCAGACCACCAGGGCGGCGCAAGGGGCCAGCAGGGAGTTGACGAAGGCCAGGACGGCCTGGGGGTTGGCGGCCAGGGCGCTGCCGGCGTTAAAGCCGAACCAGCCCAGCCACAACAGGCCCGTGCCCAAAAGGACGAAAGGCACGTTGTGGGGCAAAAGGGCCTGGCGGGAGTAATCCTTGCGCGGGCCCAGAAGGCTGGCGGCGACCAGGGCGGCCACGCCGGCGGTGATGTGGACCACGGCGCCGCCGGCGAAGTCCATGACGCCCACATCCCCGTGGCCGGCGCTCAGCCAGCCGCCGCCCCAGATCCAGTGCGCCACGGGGGCGTAAACCAGCAGCGACCATAGGGCGATGAACAGGAGGTAGGTGCGGAAGCGCATGCGTTCCACGATGGCCCCCGAGATCAGGGCGGGGGTGATGATGGCGAAGGTGGTCTGGTAGGCCATGAAGAGGAGGAAGGGGATGGTGTGGGCGGGGTCGTGGGGGGCCAGGCCGACGTGGCGCAGGCCGAGGTAGGCGAAGTTGCCGATCCACTTGCCGTCGCCGGAGAAGGCGAGGGAGAAACCGATGAGGGCCCAGAGCACGCCGATGAAACCCATGGCGGCAAAGGACATCATCTTGGTGTTGAGCGCGTTTTTGGAGCGGACCAGACCACCATAGAAAAAGGCCAGACCGGGGGTCATGACCAGCACCAAAGCAGTGGCGATCATCATCCAGGCGGTGTCGGCGCCGTTGAGAGCGGGGGCGGCCGCGGTGGCCAGGGTGGGCAGGGTGAGCAGGGGATGGATCACGGTCTTGTTTCTCCTTGGGGCCGGCGCCGCAGGAACGCGGGGGGGGCGTCTGGTGCCGGGCCTGAGCGCGGGGGGATGGCCGGTAAATCCGGATCCACAATGTCCTGTATAGCGCTCCGCAAGGACTGCCTACTTTCTGAGCGTGGCGGAGGGCATGCCTAGTTCTTGGGCAATCGGGGATGCGGAAAAACGCTGCCATCCCATTGGGGAACCGCGCAGGAACCTGAAGACCAAGCAGGGCAAATCTGGTGCCAACTGACCATCCGGGATCCGGGATGGCAGGGTGGCGATAAGAAAGCCCAGGTCCTTGGGAGACCTGGGCGGTGGGGGTTGCGGGGGTTGAAGGGGTGGGTCGGAAGACTTGACCCAGCCGGCCCGATGTCCGGTCGCGCCCGGACCTACTTGATGAAAAGCATTTCGGAGTACTTGGGCAGGGGCCAGATGTCATCGGCGACGATGGTTTCGAGCTCATCGCAGATGGTCCGGACGCTGTTCATGGCGGGCAGGATGGCGTCGCGGTAGTGCCGGGCGTGAGCCATGAGGTCGCCCTCGGACTTGTGGTTGATGGCGTGTTCGAGTTTCTCGATGGCTTTTTCCAGGCTGCTGACGCGTTCGCAGACGGCTTCGAGGCTGCCGGTGTGGATGGCCTTCTTGCCGGCCTGATTGAGGGCGGCGGCGGTGGCGGCCAGTTCGCCCTGGTAGCGGTAGGCGGCGGGCAGGATGGACTGCTTGGCGATCTGCAGGCACACCAGGCTCTCGGTGTTGATGTCCTTGCAGTAGCGCTCGACGTAGATCTCGTAGCGGCTGAGGGTCTCGCGTTCGGAGAGCACGTGGTACTTTTCGAAGAGTTCCACGGCCTGCTGGGACTTGAGTTCGCCCAGGGCGTCCACGGTGTTGCGCAGGTTGGGCAGGCCGCGTTTTTCGGCCTCCTTGTGCCACTTTTCCGAGTAGTTGTCGCCGTTGAAGACGACCGGCTTGTTTTCCTTCCAGATGGCCTGGATGAGTTTCTGGGCGGCGTCGTTGAGCTTCCGGGGGTCGCCCTTGGTGGCCTTTTCCAACTCGGTGGCCACGTAATCAACCGACTCGGCGACGATGGTGTTGAGCACCACCAGCGGGCCGGCGATGGACTGGCTGGAGCCCACGGCGCGGAACTCGAACTTGTTGCCCGTGAAGGCGAAGGGGCTGGTGCGGTTGCGGTCGCCGTAATCCTTGGGGAGCGGCGCCAGGGTATCCACGCCCACGGTGAGGTAGCCCTGGCCCTTGGGGCCCTTGGCCTTGCCCTTTTCGATGGATTCGAAGATGTCGGTGAGCATGTCGCCCAAAAAGACGCTGATGATGGCCGGCGGGGCCTCGTTGGCGCCCAGGCGGTGGTCGTTGGCGCTGTGGGCGATGGCCACGCGCAGGAGCTTGGCGTGCTTATGCACGGCGCGGATCACGGCTACGCAAAAGAGCAGGAACTGCAGGTTATCGTGGGGGGTTTCGCCGGGTTCGAGCAGGTTGCCGACCTTTTCGCCGCCCAGGGACCAGTTGAGGTGCTTGCCCGAGCCATTGATGCCGGCGAAGGGTTTTTCGTGCAGCAGGCAGGCCAGGCCGTATTTCTCGGCCACGCGCTTGAGCGTGGTCATGGTGAGCTGCTGGTGGTCGGTGGCGATGTTGGCGTTCTCGTACACCGGAGCCAGCTCGTACTGGCTGGGGGCCACCTCGTTGTGGCGCGTCTTGACGGGCACGCCCAGCTTGAAGAGTTCGCGTTCGGCCTCGAGCATGCAGGCCAGGACGCGTTCGGGGATGACACCGAAGTACTGGTCTTCGAACTCCTGGCCCTTGGGGGGCTTGGAGCCGAAGAGGGTGCGGCCGGTGATCAAGAGGTCCTGGCGGTTGTAGAAGAAGTTGCGGTCGATGAGGAAGTATTCCTGCTCGGGGCCGGCGGTGGAATAGATGTAGCCGGGGTCGACGGCGCCCAGGATCTTGCACAGGCGGGCGGCCTGGGCCGACAGAGCCTGCATGGAGCGGAGCAGGGGGGTTTTCTTGTCCAGGGCCTCGCCGGTCCAGGAGACGAAGGCGGTGGGGATGACCAGGACGGTGCCGTTGGGATTTTCCAGAATGTAGGCCGGGCTCATCACATCCCAGGCGGTGTAGCCGCGGGCCTCGAAAGTGGCCCGGATGCCCCCGGAGGGGAAGCTGGAGGCGTCGGGCTCACCCTGAATGAGCTGTTTGCCGGTGAACTCGGCGATGGCGCCGCCCTCGTAATCGGGGGAGAGGAAGCTGTCGTGCTTCTCGGCGGTGATGGTGGTAAGGGGGTAGAAGACGTGGGCGTAGTGGGTAGCGCCCTTCTCGATGGCCCAGTCGCGCATAGTGGCGGCCACGACATCGGCGATGGCGGGATCGAGCTTTTCACCGTTCTTGATGGTGCGGTGCAGGCTCTTGTAGATGGGTTTGGGCAGGCGTTCCTTCATGACGGCGTCGCTGAAGACGTTGGCGCCGAAGAGGTCCTTGGCCGGGGTCTCAAGAAAGTTGAGGGGCTTGGCCGAGGGCTTGTAGTTGATGATCGAGGCGATGGCCTGCTGACGCGCGCTGCTGCTGGTCATGGGGAGCTTCTTCCTGGGGTCAAAAGGGGCTTGAGGCGGACCGCAGGCGGGGATTGTAACCGGCCAAGCGGTGCCGAGGATAACGCACTTCCAGTGTACAGAGTGAAGAACCGGCCGGATGCCCGACGCTGGCATCGCTGGGACCGGTGGGGGAGTGCAAATTTCGTGCCGGGAGGGGGGCAAGGCGGGACGGACGGGGCGGGTGCCGGGGGGATCGGCCGCGGAAATGCGGGAAATACGGGAGATTCATGGATAGGCAGGGGGTCGCGCGGGTAATCGAGTGAAGTGGTGACAGGAGAGACGGGTGCCTTCTTTTTGGGCAGGGGAGGGGTGGAGTAGGCAGGGGCGGCGTTGGAATGCATGTAAAGCAGGGTCTGGGGCTGAAGGCGGTTCGCCCCAACGGGATGCGGGGCTGTAGGCACGGGTGAAGCGCAGCGCAACCCATGGAAGGGAGCGTCTTTCCAAAGCTCCGCCCCAACGGGGCGAAGCCCGGTCCGAACTGAACCCGCGCAATCTCACTCTCGGAATCTCACCGTTCCAGGAGCGCCGCTTTTTCAAATCAGCGATTCTTCCCCAACTGCTGCTGGCCGTAGGTCGCGGCTTCCTGCCGGGCCTGGGCCACGAAATCGGCCAGGGCCAGGGCGCCCAGGTCGCCGCGGCTGCGGCAGCGGACGCTGACTTGGCCGGCGGCCTCATCCTTGCCGCCCACCACCAGCATGTAGGGGACCTTGTCTTCCTGGGCCAGCTTGACCTTGGCGTTGATGCGCTCGCCGGTCTGGTCGATGGTGGCACGGAAGCCGGCCTGTTGGGCTGCCGCCAGGACTTTCTGGCCGTAGGCCGCGAACTTGTCGGAGATGGGCAGGATGCGGAGCTGCTCGGGGGCCAGCCACAGGGGAAAGGCGCCGGCGAAGTGCTCGATGAGCACCCCGATGAAGCGCTCCATCGAGCCGAAGGGGGCGCGGTGGATCATGACCGGCCGGTGGGGTTGGTTGTCGGGGCCGATGTAGGACAGGTCGAAGCGGATGGGGAGCTGGTAGTCCACCTGGACGGTGCCGAGCTGCCATTCCCGGCCGATGATGTCCTTGACCACAAAGTCGATCTTGGGCCCGTAGAAGGCGGCCTCGCCGGGCTCGGCGGCAAAGGGCACGCCCAGGGACTGGGCGGCGCGCTGGCAGGCGGCCTCGGCCTGGTCCCACAGGGCGGGTTCGCCGACGAACTTGCTCTTATCGGGATCGCGCAGGCCGACGCGCACGCGGTAATCGGTCATGCCCAGGGTGGTGAAGACGATCTTGACCAGTTCCAGGCACCCCCGCAGCTCTTCATCCACCTGCTCGGGGGTGACGAAGAGGTGGGCATCATCCTGGGTGAAGCCGCGGACGCGGGTCATGCCGCCGATCTCCCCGGACTGCTCCCAGCGATAGACGGTGCCGAACTCGGCCAGGCGGATGGGCAGGTCGCGGTAGGAGCGCAGCTCGGAAGCGTAGATCTTGATGTGGAAGGGGCAGTTCATCGGCTTTAGGAGATAGCCGTCGATATCGCCGGCGCGCATCCGGTTGGCGAGCTGGGCGCAGGTGCAGCCCTCCTGAGCCAGGTGCTTGAGCTGCTCGTGGTCGATCATGGGGGGGTACTGTTTGTCCTGGTAGTAGGGGAAGTGGCCGGAGGTCTTGAAGAGGCCGAGCTTGCCGACGTTGGGGGTAAAGACCTGGCTGTAGCCCTGGCGCTGGAGGTGGGCGGAAATGAAGTTCTGGAGCTGCTGGCGCAGGATGGCGCCCTTGGGTTTCCACAGGATCAGGCCCTGGCCGACCTGCTCATCGACGGTGAACAGCCCCAGGCGCGGGCCGATGGCGCGGTGGTCGCGGGCCTTGGCCTCTTCGACCTGGGCGAGGTAGGCATCGAGGTCTTCCTTGGTGAAAAACGCGGTCCCGTACACACGCACGAAACGGTCGGACTTCACATCGCCGTGCCAGTTGGAGCTGGCGACCGACATCACCTTGAAGGCGCCAATGACCCCGGTGGAGGGGATGTGGGGGCCCATGCAGAGGTCTTCGAAAGGCGGAGCATCGACAGTGGCGGTCTGGGGCTGGCCGGTGACGTACCAGGACAGAGCCGGGGAGCCGCCTTCGAGGGCGCGCTGGGCGTTGTCGATCTTGTACTTGTTGCCCTCGGCCTGGAGCTTTTCCAGGCCGCGGGCGGCGGGCATCTCGTAGCGGGTGAAGGGGCGGTCGGCGGCCACGATCTGCTTCATCTCTTCTTCGATGGCCGCGAAACGCTCAGTCGAGACCGACTCCTCGCCCAGGTAGATGTCGTAGTAGAAGCCGTTATCCAGGGGCGGGCCGTAGGCGAGCTGGGCCTTGGGGAAGAGCTTGCAGATGGCCTCGGCCATCACGTGGGCGCAGGAGTGGCGCAGGAGGTAGAGGGCATCCTTCTGGTGCTGCTCATCGCGGAACTGGGAGCGGCCATCCTTGCCGATCTTGGGCCGGGTGACGATGGCGATGCGGGCATCATGGTCGATTCGGCGATGGAGATCCCAGAGCTGGCCATCGACGCGGGCGCCGATGGCGGCCTTGGCCAGGCCGGCGCCGATGGACAGGGCCACCTCCTTGGGGGTGACCGGGCCGGGGAATTCCTTGATGCTCGAATCCGGGAGGGTGATTTTCATAGCGGCACTCCAGCGCGAACCTTCATCTTACATTTTGCGGGCGGGTGTGTAGGTTCGGCCCTGGCCGAACCTCTTCCCGACCACCGTACGCATCACGGGTTCGGCCCGGGGCGCACCTGGGGGCAGGAGCCAGAGTGTTCGGCCGGGGCCGAACCTACAGCTTACTGCCCAGATCCAGCGGGAAGGCGGGGCGGGCCAGCGGCCGCAGAACCAGGGCGATCAGAGCCCGCTCGCGGTCATCGCCGGCGATGCGGTTGAGCCGCAGCAGCCCGCACATCTGGCAGCGGTGGATGATGACCCATTCGCCATCGGCGCGGGCGGTGATGGCCAGGGGCTCCATCAGGCCCTGGCAGCCGGCGGTGCGGTCGCCGGGGTGGTCGTCCACGTGCCGGCTCCAGAGACAGTAAGGGCAGTGGTTGCGATGGTGCGTGCCGTGGGCCTGCTGCGGGAAGCGCTCCCGACAGTGGGCACAGGTGATCCAGGCGGATGAATCGGTCACGGGCGAAACTCCGGTCCGGCCGCGGGAGAGGGGTGTGCCTGGCGCGGCCGGCAGGCATTCCGACATATCCCGAAGGCTGAGCATGGGAGCGGGGTCCGGAGCCGGGTTGTTCTCAAGCCACAAAACAACCGCGGCCGCCTGGTCGGGCGGCCGCGGAGATCGGTATTCAACGTCACTCGGCGTTACACGCGCGACAAGGCGGACCCCACGGCCGGGAGATC
>JAJXSS010000521.1 GCA_021784455.1 Planctomycetota bacterium | reverse complement strand
TCATAGATGCCCCGCTGAGTTGGCAGTGCGCCATAACGCCGCTGCCACCTGTACTCAGTATAGCGGATCGCCGTCGGCCCGCCGGTCCAGCGCAAGAATCCTGGGCGGCTCAGTCGCCGTGGGGCACTTCCAGAAATGTCAGCCGATCCTGGGCCGTGTCCAGCAAAGCCACGCTGTAGCGGGCCGCGCGGCACAGGGCGCCGGGATTGATGATGCGGGTGGGGCCCTGATGGGTATCGGCGGCCCGGTGGGTGTGGCCGTGGCAGAGGTAAGCCACGTGTTCTTCCAGGGCGGCCGCCAAGAGGCGGCGGTCATGGCCATGGGTAAAGGCCAGGCTGCGGCCGTCCTCCAGGGTCAGCCGGCCGGCGGGATGCTGCACATCCAGCCCCAGTTCCCGGGCGTAGCGGGCCAGGTTAGAGATGTCCCCATCCGCGTTGCCAAAGACCAGATGTACGGGCAGCGTCTGGAGGCGTTGGGAGTCGCCATCGGAGTCGGGCCCGGGTGTGGCGACCAGCAGTTCCTCGAGCACTGCACAGGTCCCCACATCCCCCAGGTGAATCAGTTCTCCGGCCCCGGCGGCGAGCAGGATCCGCACCGCCTGCCGGGTCAGCAGGTGGCGGCCGTGAGTGTCGGAGATCAGGCCGATGGGAGCCAAGGGGTTGTCTCAGGGGCGGGGGCTTCGGGGCTGGGGTCCAGGGTCTTGCGGATCGGGTCTTGGATCGAGCGTTGTGTAGGCATTCTATCGTGAGGTGCATTCCAGCCCCCCCCGGCCCCCGGACCCCGGCCCCCGGACCCCGGCCCCCGGCCCCGGACCCCGGACCCGGGCGCGGGACCCCAGACGCTAGCCCCTGCTCCCAAGGTGCTATGATGCCCCCTATGAAGGATGTTTTGGCCGAAATCGTGGCCCACAAGCGGGTGGAAGTAGCCCGGGCGATGCAGGCGGTGCCTTTGGAAGCGATGCGGCAGCGGGCGGCTCAGACACCGGTGCCACGGAATTTCTTTGCGGCCGTCACCCGCCCGGTCCGGGAGTTCAGGGTGATCGCCGAGGTGAAGCGGGCCAGTCCCTCGGCCGGGCTGATCCGGCCGGATTTCGACGCCGTGGCGATTGCCCAGGCGTACGCCGCCAATGGCGCGGCGGCGATCTCCTGCCTGACCGACGCGAAATATTTCCAGGGCTCGCTGGCCTATCTTGCGGCGATCAAGGAGGCGGTGCCGCTGCCGGTGTTGCGCAAGGATTTCATCATCGACCCCTACCAGGTCTACGAAGCCCGGGCGGCGGGGGCGGATCCGGTTCTGTTGATCGCCGAGTGCCTGGAAGAGGCGGAACTGCTGGATCTTCTGATCCTGGCCACGGAACTGCGCCTGACCACGCTGCTGGAGGTGCACGATGTGGAGAGCCTGCTGCGTGTGCGGCCGCACCTGGGGTTTCCCCACCCGCAGTACACGCTTCTGGGCATCAACAACCGCGACCTCAAGACCATGAAGACCGACCTGAGCCACACGCTCCGCATGCTGGAGATGGTGGAGAACCCCGCGATCGTGGTGAGCGAGTCGGGGATCCGCACGCACGCCGATCTGGAGCGTCTGGCCCGGGCGGGAGTGCACCGGGTGCTGGTGGGCGAGCATCTGATGCGGCAGCCGGACCCGGGGGCGGCGCTCAGGGAGTTGCTTCTGGGGAAGTAGGTGCGGCCCTGGGCCGGATCTGGTGCTTGCGGCCCAGAGTCTGGGCGAATTCCCGGGGCATGGGGGATTCGAACCGCATGGTGTGGCCGGTGTCGGGATGGGTGAAGCCCAGGACGGCCGCATGCAGGGCCAGGCGCCGGGCCCGCCAGCGCGGATGCCGGGCTTGCTGGCGTTTGTAGCGGTCATCGCCCAGGACGGGGTGGCCGGCTTCGGCGAAGTGCACCCGAATCTGGTTGCGCCGGCCCGTTTCCAGATGGCAGCGCACCAGGGTCATGTCCGGGCGGCGGTCCAGCACCTGATAATGGGTCACGGCCAGTTCTCCCCCACCCCGGCCCCCGGAAGCCTCCGCGGAACCGCCGCTCCCGATTTCTGTTTTCTGCTTTCGGCTTTCTGCTATGGCCCCACAAGCGGGGCTTCCGGTTGAGTAGCGTGACAGGTCTCTGCCGGTTTTGAGGTAGCTGCGGAAAGAGCCCTGGTCCTTTTCCACTGCGCCGGCCACGATAGCCAGGTACTGCCGGTCCACGGTGTGCTGGGCGAACTGGTTTCTGAGGCGCTGGTAGGCGGGCTGGGTTTTGGCCAGCACCAGCAGGCCCGAGGTGCCGCGATCCAGGCGCTGCATCACATGGGCCCCGCTGCTGCGGCCGGAGCGGGCCAGGTATTCGTTGACGGCCTGGATCAGCGTGCGTTTGTCCCCCTCGTCGGCGGGCACGGTCAGCACGTGGGCGGCTTTGTCGACGACTATGAGGTGCTCATCTTCATGGACGATGCGAAAGGCCGGGTCGTGCCACACCTGGCGTTTCTCATGGGGAATATTCCGGGGGTCAAAGCGGATTTCGATGTGATCGCCGGTGGCCACGGGCGTGGAAT
>JAJXSS010000087.1 GCA_021784455.1 Planctomycetota bacterium | reverse complement strand
CGTGAACCTCAAGACGGGCGGGTGGATCGAGAAGCTGCATGTCAACTACCTGGGGGCACCGGTGAACAAGGGCGAGCCGCTGTTCGATCTGTACTCGCCGGAGCTGTACGCGGCCCAGGAGGAGTATCTCCAGGCCTGGAAGAACCGCGACAAGATCGGCACGAGCTTCTTGCCCGATGCGGCCCGGCAGGCCCGGGACCTTTTGGCCGCCGCCCGCACGCGCCTGGAATACTTTGACATCACCTCCCGGCAGATCGAGCAGTTGCAGCAGCGCGGCCGGCCGCTCAAGACCATGACCCTGTACAGTCCGGCCGACGGGGTGGTCATCGATAAGAACGTGGTGCAAGGGATGAAGGTGGCCTCCGGCATGCGCATTTTCCGCATCGCCGACCTGTCCAAGGTCTGGGTCATGGCGACGCTGTACGAGTACCAACTGCCTTACGTTTCGGTAGGCGAAAAGGCGACGATGAGCCTGCCCTACCTTCCCGGGCAGACATTCCAAGGGCGGGTGCTCTATATCTATCCCTACCTGAACCGGCAAACCCGCCAGGCCAAGGTGCGCCTGGAGTTTGCCAATCCCCAGGGGTTGCTCAAGCCCGGAATGTTCGCCAGCGTCACGTTGCAGAATGAACTGGCCCGGGACCGCACGCTGGCGCCCCGCTCGGCGGTCATCGACACCGGAACCCGCGAGGTCGCGTTCGTCAGCCTCGGCGGGGGTCGGTTCGAGCCGCGGAACGTCAAGACGGGCATCGAGACTCAGGATGGCAAAATCCAGATCCTCGAAGGCTTGAAGCCCGGCGAGATGGTTGTCACCAGCGCCGAATTCCTGCTCGACTCCGAGGCCAACATGCGCGAAGCCCTGGCCAAGATGGTCGCGGGGAACATGGCGGCGGACCAGAAGCCGGCAGTGAAGATGCTGATGAGCAGTCCGGCGGCGGCGGTTCCGGCGGCGACGCAGCAGCAGATTGACGCCTTGACGGGGGCGTATCTGAAACTGCGGGAGCAGTTGGCCCACGACACGATGGACGAGGTGGCGGCCCTGATGGGGCATCTGCACGAGGCTGCGGCTCAACTGGCCGCCGGCCCCGATGCGGCGCTGGCGGCCGCAGCCAAGAAGCTGGAGGCGGCCAGCGCGGGCGGGGTGAAGAACCTTGCGGGGGCGCGGGCGGCGTTCCAGGCGGCGTCGGTGGCGGTGATCGAGGTGGTCAAACGCGTGCCGCCGGGGGCGACGGTGGCGCCGGCGCTCTATCAGATTTACTGCCCGATGAAGAAGGCGGACTGGCTGCAGACGACCGAGCAAGTGGACAATCCGTTCCTGGGAACGGCGATGCCGACCTGCGGCAATGTCGTCGGGCGGCTGGCAACGCAGACGGCAAACCCGAGCAACAAATCGCCCGACACAAAACCGGGCGCGATGGGCGCGATGGGCAAGTGACCCTCCCGGCCCAGCTCCCACGCGAAACCTGAAACCCCAAACGGGTGTCTGAAGTAACTGGCGAAGTGCGCACGCAAACACTTACCGAAAGGAACACAGCGATGAAGGGACGCATGATTTCTCTGGCTGCCTCGGCGGCACTGTTCGTGGGTCTGGGCAGTGCGGCGCTGGCGGCGGGTGCCGCTCCGGGCTTGGCTGGCGCGCAGCCGCACCTCAACTCCCTGGCCCGGTCGTACCTGGCCGCGGACCAACTGCTCGCGCACGACCGGCTCGACGGCGTGGCGGCTGATTTCGCGACAATCGGGCATTGTGCGGAGAACGTGGTGAAGGCTGATCCGGCGCTCGCGGCCGAGGCCGGCGCGGTGCGGCGGGCGGCCCAGCCTCATGCCGCGACGCTCAAGGAGGCGCGGACGAGCTTCAAGGCGCTGTCGGCCGCGGTCATCAGCCTGCTGAAGACCGCACCGCCCAGCGCCGCGGCGACGGGCACGCTGTACACGCTGCACTGCCCGATGGCCCAGGCCGACTGGCTGCAGACCTCCAAGGTTGTGGCCAATCCCTACCTGGGGCAGGCCATGGGCGCGTGCGGCACGGTGACCGGCACAATTCACACCAAGTGACCTTGGACGGGGCGGAATGCCAGCGGATCTGCCCCGCCCGGATCCAGTCTCGAAGGGCAGGGCCAAAGACGGCCGGCACGGCGGGCCACGATTACAGGCGCGGGCTGAAGCGCCGGTGCCGGCCCGGACCGAGGTGGGGGACCAGACGGTCCGGGGCCAGGCACGACGGAGTAGGTGATGATCGAGAAACTGATCGACTGGTGCATGCGCAACCGGGCCATGGTGATGCTCTTGACGGCCTTCTTGGTCGTAGCCGGCATCTGGGCAGTCTACACGATCAACCTGGATGCCATCCCCGATTTGTCGGATGTGCAGGTGGTGATCAAGACGCGCTATCCGGGCCAGGCGGCGAGCATCGTCGAAGAGCAGGTGACCTACCCGCTGGCTACCGAGATGCTCAAGGTGCCGGACATCAAGGTGGTGCGCGGCTACAGCATGTTCGGCGCCAGCTTTATTTACGTTATCTTCAAGGATGGCACCGATCTGTACTGGGCCCGCAGCCGGGTGCTGGAGCAGCTCAACTATGCCGCCAGCCTGCTGCCCAGCGGCGTCAAGCCGGCGCTGGGGCCGGATGCCACCGGGGTGGGCTGGGTGTACGAATATGCGCTGGTCACCGGCCCGTACAGCCCGGCGCATCCTGATGGCGCCTGGGAAGACCCGCAGACCCACCGGTGGTACCCCCGGAACGCCGTTGCGGGCTTGGCGCCAGGAATCCGGGGGCGGCTGGTGCATCACCGCATTTTCGAGCAAAGCCGCACCATCTGGGTCGATCCCGAGACCTTCGCTCATTACGGCTTGAGGAACGATGCCCCGCCGGCGGCACGCTCCCGGCTGGAACGCGTCCAATTGGTCAAGGGTTACACCAAGTGCCCCCTGGACGGCTCGGCCCTCAAGCAGCCGAATCTTGACCTGGCCGATCTGCGCAGTCTCCAGGACTGGTACCTGCGGTACGGGCTCAATGCCGTACCCGGCATCAGCGAGGTGGCGCCCATCGGCGGCTTCGTCAAGGAATACCAGGTGGTCGTGGATCCCGTGAAGCTGCTGGCCTATCACATTCCGCTGGACAAGCTCAAGCGGGCGATCCAACGCTCCAACGATGATGTGGGCGCCCGGGTTATCGAATCCGCCGAAAACGAATACATCGTCCGCGGTGTGGGGTATCTGGGGGAGCTGACCGACCAACAGATCGCCCAGGCAGCCAAAGACAAGAAATACCTGGGGCATGTGGTGGCCCGCAAAGTCATGGCCCAGCTCCGCAAGATCTCCCTGGGCGCTAGCGAAGACGGTACGCCCATTTACCTGCGCGATGTGGCCCAGGTGCGCGAAGCCCCCGATATCCGCGAAGGCGTGCTGGACTGGAATGGCCGGGGCGAAACCGTCGGCGGCATCGTGGTCATGCGCTTCGGCCAGAATGCGCTCACCGTCATCGACGCGGTGAAGGCCAAGCTGGCGGAACTGGAGAAGGGCCTGCCCCCCGGCGTGGCCATCCGCACGGCTTACGACCGCTCGGCCTTGATCGAGCGCGCCGTGCACACGTTGCGCGAGTCGCTGGTCGAGGAAATCACCGTCGTCGGCCTGGTCTGCATTCTCTTCCTGCTGCACGCCCGCAGCGAGTTGGTGGCCGTGTTCGTGGTGCCCACGGGCGTGCTGACCAGCATCCTGGTGATGAAGCTGGTGGGCATCAACGCCAACATCATGAGCCTGGGGGGCATCGCCATCGCCATCGGGGTGATGGTGGACAGCTCGATCATCATGGTGGAGAACTCCCACAAACACCTCGACCGGGAGGAGGAGCGCCAGCACCACCTGGCGGCCGCGGGGCTGCCCGTGGAGCCCCGGCCGCGCACCGAGATCATCGCCGAGGCCGCCAAGGAGGTCGGCCCCAGTCTGTTCTTTGCCCTGCTCATCATCGTGGTCAGCTTCCTGCCGATCTTCGTGTTGAACGGGCAATCGGGGCGGATGTTCAAGCCCCTGGCCTTCACCAAGACGTTCGCCATGGGTTCGGCCGCGTTCTTGGCCGTGACCGTCATCCCGGTGCTCATGAGCATGCTCATCAGCGCGCGCGTCCTTCCCAAAGCCTGGGGCTGGCGCGTCAACCTGGCGGTCACCCTGGCGGTGATGCTCTTCCCGGCCCTGGTGATCCTGGCCCTCCCGTCCGGGTGGGTGCCCTTTGGGTTGGGCGCCTCGCGCCACTGGATCGCGCTGGCGTGGTTCATTCTCAGCGGGATGTTGCTGGTGCCGCAGAAGATCATTCACGAGAACGCCAACCCCGTCTCACGGCTGCTCCAGGCGATCTATCACCCGTTGTTTATCCTGGCGATGCGTTTCCGCTGGCTGGTCCTGATTGGCGCGGTTCTGGCGGTGCTGAGCACCCTCTATCCCCTGAGCCACCTGGGCAGTGAATTCATGCCGCCGTTGGAGGAAGGCGATCTGCTCTACATGCCCTCGGCCGACCCCAGCATCAGCATCGACAAGGGCCGCGAAGTGCTCCAGCAGGTGGATGCGCTGATCAAGCAGTTTCCGGAAGTCAAAAGCGTCTTCGGCAAGGTGGGACGAGCCATGACGGCCACCGATCCGGCCCCCACGGACATGTTTGAAACCGTGATTCGGCTGCAGCCCGACGAAAGCCGCTGGCGCCAGATTCCCGTCCAGCGCTTCTATGCGGGCTGGCCCCATTGGCTGGCCTGGCTGCCCAGCCACATCTGGAAACCGTCGCGGCCCATCACGATGAATGAATTGATTCATGGTTACACCCTGGAGGGCGCACACGTCCCGGGCCTGGACGACATCGTCAAATTCCCGGGCTTGACCAACTCCTGGACCATGCCGATCAAGACCCGCATCGACATGCTCTCCACCGGCATTAAGACGCCGGTGGGCATCAAGGTGGTCGGGCCGAATCTGCTCACGCTGAGCAAGATCGCCCAGAAGATCGCCGACGTGATTGCCACGTCCCGCCGGACCGCCCCGTACACCACCAGCGCCTATGCGGAGAAGACGGTCGGGGCCAACTACCTGGATATCCGCATCAACCGCGATGAAATCGCCCGTTATGAGCTGAGCGTCGGCGCCGTCGAGGACGTGATCAAGATCGCCATGGGCGGCATGAACGTCACGACCACGGTTGAAGGGCTGGAGCGCTATCCCGTGGACCTGCGCTATCCCCAGGAACTGCGCGACAACGTGCCGGCCCTGAAGGCGATGCTCGTGCCGACTCGTTCCGGTGCTCAGGTGCCTCTGGGCCAGCTTGCCAGCTTTGTGATCCACAAGGGGCCCCCCATGATCAAAAGCGAAAACGCCCGGCCCACGAGCTGGGTGTACGTGGACATCAAGGACATCGACGTGGGCACCTACGTGGCCGACGCCCAGAAAGTCGTCGCCCAGGCTGTTACCTTGCCCGCCGGTTACAACATTATCTGGTCCGGCCAGTACGAGTACATGCAGGCCGCCAAAGCGAAGCTGATGGTGGCGGTGCCGATGGCGCTGGGGCTGATTATCCTGCTGCTGTACACAGCCACGCATAGCTGGCTGCGTACGGCCATTGTGCTGCTGGCGGTGCCGTTCAGCCTGGTGGGCGCCATGTGGCTGCTCTACTTCATGGGCTACCATCTGTCCCTGGCGGTGTGGGTGGGCGTGATCGCCCTGGCCGGGCTGGATGCCGAGACGGGCATGGTGATGCTGCTGTACCTGGACAACAGCTTCGAGCGTTTCCAGCGTGAGGGTCGCATGCGCCACCGCGATGACCTGTGGTTCGCGGTGCATGACGGAGCGGTCAAACGCATCCGGCCCAAGATGATGACCGTGGCCGCGGCCTTCATCGGCCTGGTGCCGCTCTTGTGGGCCCAGGGCGCCGGCGCCGACACCATGCGCCGGCTGGCCGCCCCCATGATCGGCGGGCTGACCACCAGCTTCATCATGGAGCTCTTGATTTACCCGGTGGTGTTCTACCTCATCAAGAGCCTGTCCCTGCCCAAGGCGGCAAGAGACAACGCTTGAGCCGCCTGACGCCAGGGACGCCACGAGCCGAGCGCCAGGAAGATGCGGAGTTGCGGGCGGGGCGCGGTATCATCGCACCATGGCCCTGCACACCAAACACTATCGTGTGGATCCCGGCGACAGGCATGCCCTTAAACGCCTCGACTCGGATGATGATGGGGGATTGGATAAGGACCGGGGCAAAGAACACTTCGAGAAGCTGCGCGAGCGCCTGGTGAAGCTGCAGGATGTGCTCTACGCCCAGAATCGGCACGCCCTGCTGGTAGTCCTGCAGGGCATGGACACGGCCGGCAAGGATTCGACCACACGCGAGGTTTTCGCCGGGTGCAGCCCCTCCAGCGTCCAGGTGACCAGCTTCAAGGCCCCGACGCCCCCGGAACTGGAGCACGATTTCCTCTGGCGGGTGCATGCGGCCGCCCCCCGCAAGGGGGTCATTGGGGTGTTTAACCGCTCCCACTATGAGGATGTGCTGATCGTGCGCGTGCGGAACCTGGTGCCCGATGCCGTGTGGAAGAAGCGCTACGACCACATCAACGCCTTTGAGAAACTGCTGGCCGAGGAGGGCACCCTCATCCGCAAATTCTATCTGCACATTTCGCCCAGGTATCAGAAGCAGCGTCTGGAGCATCGCCTGGAAGATCCGGACAAGTACTGGAAGTTCGACCCCTCGGATCTGACCTCGCGGGCCCATTGGGGCCAGTACTTGCAGGCCTACCAGGAGGCGCTGGCCCGATGCTCCACCGGCGCGGCGCCCTGGTACATCGTGCCGGCCGAGCACCGCTGGTTCCGCAACCTGCTGATCACCCAGGTGCTGGTGGAAACGCTGGAAGACCTGAAGATGAAGTACCCCAAGCCGACGTTCGACCCGCGGAAGATTCACGTGAAGTGAAGAGAGTCAACCACGAGAACACGAAGACGCGAAGAAAAGGAAGAGCGGATTCATTGAACCGCCAAGGACATCAAGAACACCAGGAACAGATAACGAACAGGAATCAGGGCCGGGGCGCCAGGGCCTTCGGTCTGCGGTCAGTCCGGTCTTGGTGCGATTGGTGGTTCAACCTTCTTCATCCTCTTCGTGCCTTCGTGGTTGGTTCTCCTCAGCGGGGTTCATAGGTGAATTCCTGGCCGCCGACCGAGGCCTCGAACATGAAACCCTTGTCGGGCTGCGTAAAGACCAGGACGCCCAACTGGTAATCGGCACTGGCCGCGGCGCCGGACTTGGCCACGATGGCCGACGCCCCGGCTGCCAGAACGAACTGGGACGATGTGAACTGGTCGTAGGTGGTTTTGCTCTGGAAGAAGATGACCTCGCTGTAGGTCTGGCCGCCGATCTGGGCCCCGATGCTGCCCTGGGTCAGATCGCAGTAGCCGGTCATTTTGCCATTCTGGTAGACGATGCCCCGGCCGTAGGCCCCGCCCAGGCCCAGGCCGCCCTTGCCCACATTGGGGAAGACGGCATAGCCGTAGGCAGTCTGGAAGAAGTGCGTCAGGTCGGGGTCGATGGCCATGAAGCGGCGGATGGTGTTCTGGGCGCCATCGATAAGGTCCTGTCGGCCGGCGTCGGTGGGCGGCACGGTGGCACAGGCGGCCAGCGTCAGCAGCAAAGCGGAAAGGATCAGGGCCCGCACTGTCTGATGGTTACGCATGGTGGAATCTCCGTCAGCGCCAGCAGAGGAACCCATGCGGCCCCCATGGCACGCTGTTGGGATGGATTATAACGAGGCGCCCCGGCGTGCGAAGCGCCGGTTCACACGGCGGTGGCCTTGATGGGCAAAAGCGCCTCGCCCAGGCGCCAGCGCAGGGAATCCAGCACGTTGCGGCCGGTCATCTTGTGTACCAGGTTGTCGCGCTCACCCGGGTCATTCAGAAGGTCGTACAGGCCCAGGGCGTTGCCATCCTCGGTGTTGAAGATGACGCGGAAGCGCTCGGTCTCGAGCATCAGCCGCCGGCCGAACTCCGCGATCGACCCGCCGCCGCGGGCGATCAGCGAGGGGATGGATTCGTGCTGGATCAGGGGCAGCAGCGACCGGCCGACCGAACCCGCCGGCAGATCGCAGCCGCCCAGGGCCGCGATGGTGGCGGCCACATCGACGGTGCTGATCATGGCGGTGTCGTGAGTCTGCTCCTTGACCTGCTGGGGCGGGGCGATGATGAGCGGCGTCTCCAGGGCGGCCGAGAGGAAAGAGCGGTGCCCGATGAGCCCGTGCTCGCCCAGCAGGGCGCCCCGGTCTGAGGCCAGGATCACCCAGGTCTGGTGGGCATCGGGGCGGGTGGCCAGTTCCTTGCCCAATCGGCCGATGCCGAAATCCACCAGACACACTCGGCCCAGGTAATCCGCCCGGATGCGCCCCAGGCGGGTCGGGTCCAGCCGCTGCAGCAGCGTGCGCGGGTAATCCAGCTCGGCCAGGTCGTCCAGGTGACGGAAATCGGACAGGGCGAAGCCGTCTTCCACCAGGTGGGGATCGACGGCATCGCTATACATGAAGGGCGGGGCCAGATCGTTGGCCGGCCCGCTGAACAGCACGATCAGGGCCCAGGGCCGGTCCGACGGCATCTGGATCAGCAGGCGGCGGGCCTGGGTGTAGATGAAGCCGTCGATGTCGCTGTCGGGGGCCAGCAGCAGGCGGTCGGGGTCGAACGGGCCGTAGCGCAGGCGCTGGCGGCGCTGCTGCTGGATGGCGGGCAGTTCACCCTTGGCCGCCATGGCCCTGAGGTACTCGCAGCCCTCGGATGCGATCACCTCCACGGGGTCCACCTGCACGGCCTCATGCAGCCACGGACGGATGCTCTGGACGTTGCCCACCCCGGCCAGGTGGTAGCCGGTGGCCCGCAGCCAGGCGGGGAATCCCGCACAACGCTCGGGCCAGCCTTGAGAGCTCAGGCCGGATTGCCGGCCGTGCAGGCCGGTGAGCAGGCAACTCACACCGCCGTAGTCGGCCGGGCAGGCGCTGGTGGCCACCAGACGCAGGCCGCGCCGGCCCAGTTTTTCCATGTTGGGCGTCAGCACGGGCCAGGCGTTGCTGTCGCCCAGCGCATCGGCCCGCAGGCCGTGCGGGAGCAGAACGACCATGTTGCGATGCGGAGGCATACCTCTATCCAACTATCGACCAAAGAGGGAGTTGGCAACAGTCGGCAACAGTGGACTCGCATCAGGCGGTGCAATGACGTACAGTGAGGGGCTTGGTTGGTCAATCGGCTAACCGGTTGTCTGGCCCGAGGGACGCGGCGCGCGGCTTCTGACCGGTTAATCGATTCACCAGTCAACTCGTTAACCGCTTACCCCGCCTAACCTGCCAACGATCATAGACGCGCTATGGCCTTATTGAGTCTTGCCAACGTTACTTACGCCCTGGGCGACCGGGTTCTTCTGGATGGGGTCAATCTGACCCTGCAGGCCGGCGAGCACGTGGGCCTGGTGGGGCGCAACGGCTGCGGCAAGTCCACCCTGATGCGCCTGGTGGCGGGGCTGGGCGAGCATGGCCCCGACAGCGGGCAGGTGCAGGTGGCCCGAGGGGCCATGGTGGGGTATTTGGCCCAGGATCACCAGTTGGATTTCAACCGGACTCTGCGCGAAGAGGCCCGCTCGGCCATGGCCCACCTGGATGCCTTGCAGGATGAAATGGAGCAACTGGCCCACGACATGGCCGCGGCCCAGGGGGCCGAACTGGAGCGCATCCTGGCCCGCTACGAACTGGTGGAGCGCAAGGTGCAGGCGGCCGGCGGTCTGGAAGTGGACCACCAGGTTGACGCCACGCTGCACGGGGTGGGCCTGACGGACGAGTTCTTCGGTGTGCGCGTGGGCGACCTGTCCGGAGGACAGAAGGGGCGGCTGGCCCTGGCCAAACTGCTCTTGTCGCAGCCGGATGTGCTGCTCTTGGACGAACCGACCAATCATCTGGACATCCCCGGCCGGCAGTGGCTCGAGGAATTCCTGGCCCAGTACGGCGGGGCGGTGTTGCTGGTGAGTCACGACCGCTGGATGCTGGACCGCTGCGTCAGCCGGATCCTGGAACTGCATGATGGCCGGATGGAGGAGTATCCGGGCAACTTCGCCGCCTACATGGAGCAGCGGGCCCAGCGCCGCCTGACCCAGCAGCGCGAATACGACAAGCAGCAGGAACGCATCAAGAGCGAAGAGGCGTTCATCGACCGCTACCGCGCGGGCCAGCGGGCCCGGCAGGCCCAGGGGCGGCTCAAACGCCTGGAGCGGTTCAAGCGTGACGAAGCCATGGACCGGCCGATGGAGGCCGACCAGCTCAGCATTCACATCAGTGTCAAGGCCCGGCCGGGGGACCTGATTGTGGCGGCCGAAGGGGTTTCCAAGCGCTACGACAGCAAAGTCCTTTTCAGGGATTTCACCTTCACCGTTAAACGCGGGGACCGCATCGGCATCATCGGCCCCAACGGCTCGGGCAAATCCACGCTGGTCAACTGTCTGCTGGGGCTGGTGGAAGCCGATGGGGGGCGCATCCGCGGCGGCAGCCAGGTGGATCTGGGCCACTATCGCCAGACGCACGAGCACCTGGATGGGTCGCTGACGGTGATGGAGTACCTGCGGCGGTTCGTGCTGGGCGGATCACAGGCGGCCGGGTCGGAGCAGGCGGCGCGGGATCTGGCCGGGGCGTTCCTGTTTTCCGGCCGGGAACAGGACAAGCCCCTGTCGGTGCTCTCCGGCGGGGAACGCAGCCGGGCGGTGCTGGCGGGGCTGGTGACCGGCGGCCACAACGTACTGGTGCTGGACGAGCCGACCAACCACCTGGACATCCCCAGCGCCCAGCGGCTGGAGGAGGCCTTAAGGCAATACACCGCCATACCCTCGGGATTCGGCGCCGCCTCCGAAGGCGGTGGCACGCTCATCCTGATCACGCACGACCGCATGCTGCTGCAGCACCTGGTGGATCAACTGCTCATTCTGGATGGCGAGGGCGGGGTGCAGCATTTCCTGGGCACCTACCGCGATTACCTGGAGGCCCAGAAGAAGCGGCAGACTCAGACCCAGACGACGGCCGCGGCAGTGAAGGAAGCGCGGGTGGAAAAGCCTCAGCGCCAGGCCCAGACGCCTAGGCATGCGGCGAAAGAAAGGAAGACGCGATCCTCCCCGCTGGAGCAACTGAGCCAGGAGTCCCTGGAAAAGAAGATCATGGACCTGGAGGGCCGCTTGTCTGAAGTGGATGCCCGTCTGGCCGACCCCGCCACGTATCGCGACAAGGATATGTTCCGCAAACTTCAGGACGACCGGGACCGCCTGGGGCGGGAACTAAAGCCGTTGGAAGAGGAATGGAGCCGGCGGGCTCAGGCGTAGGTTCGGCCCCGGTTGAAGCTACGGGGCGGGCGTCGTCGAAGCCACCTGCAGGCCGGCGGGCGGACGCGGCGCGGGTGGGACGTACTTGCGCCAAAAGGCCAGTTTCTGCAGGAAGGTCCGCGGCTCGATAAAAGGCTGCCAGAGGTACTCCTCCTGGTGATCGAACAGGTCATCGGGATATTTGTCCGACCAGACCAGCCACAG
>JAJXSS010000520.1 GCA_021784455.1 Planctomycetota bacterium | reverse complement strand
GGGGTATTCTTGCCCTCCCAAAAGCACGATCTAATTTGGATTGGAAAGCGTGCTTTCTAATCAGCGTCATTTCCTCAGCAACTCTGTTCACGTGGCTGACCATAGTCCGCTATAAGAAAGAGGTCGATTGGTCGGAGCCGTATTCGTGGTGGAAGCCATTTTGGCCAATGCGGCAGTACCCCCTACGATTTTGGCTTTTGGCTTCATATTCCCTCAGTCTGGCAGGTGGCATGGCGATCTTAGCGGACTTTATCTCTCACGGTAGGCATGCTGCTGTGGGTGGGACGTTTTTTTTTATGGGGCTATTCTTTTGGGTTTCCTTGAAGGTGTGGATCAGGATATTCGGGCGCAGCGTAGGGTTGAGTCCGGAAAAGGGGTCCGGAGAGAGGGACACTGGACATTAATGGGAGCGGGGCCGCCAAAAGGGACCCCACAGATTAACGGTGCCGCATCTGGGGGGGGTGATTTCTGGTGCGTTCCTGACAGGCCATCTGATTCGGCGGGGGCGTTCCCGGGCGAACCCCGGAAACGGCGGACGCCCCCGGGGCTGGGGGTGGGAAGTTTGGGGGGGGTGTGCCCATCTTTCCTGGCAAAGGCCGTGTTTGGGAGGGCGAGGCCCTCTCCGCAGCCCCAAGGGGCGATAGCCTTCAGCCGCACGGCGTAAACCAGAGGTATCTACAAACAAGTATCGCCCGGGGCTTTAATCAATCGCCCTTCGGGCTTTTGTTCCCCGCCGCCTTGCTTGCCCGCGGCCATGCCCGCGGCCATGCTGTGCCGGCCTTCCCGAATTCCGCTACAATGAGATGGTTGTAACCGGCGTGGCCGGCGGCCAGCGCGGCCAGCCGGCGCGCATCACCCAAATGGCTCCGCGGCCGCCAGACGCCTGCCCAGCGCAGCCAGGCGCGCGGTTCAAGAGCAAGGAGATGATAGACCATGCTCATGACGACAAAACCCATGTTTGAACTGGCCTACAGCGGCGGCTTCGCCGTGGGGGCCTTCAACGTCAACAACATGGAGATCACCCAGGGCATCATCGAGGCCTGTGCGGCCGAGAAGTCGCCCCTGATCCTGCAGATCTCCAAGGGCGCCCGCAAGTACGCCAACATGGTGTACCTCAAGGCCATCATCGACGCCGCCGTCAAGGAACACCCCGAACTGCCCATCGCCATCCACCTGGATCATGGTGACACGGTGGACCTGGTCAACACCTGCCTCAAGGATGGTTTTACGAGCGTCATGATCGACGGCTCGCACCACGCCTATGAAGAGAACATCAAGCTTACGGCCGAGGCCGCCAAGGCGGCCCACGCCGCCGGCGTGCCGGTCGAGGCCGAACTGGGCCAGCTCGGCGGCATCGAGGAGGATGTGGTGGGCCTCTCCGCGGAGGACTACGCCAAGAACATGGGCAAGTTCCTCACCGATCCGAAGCAGGCCGCCGACTTCTGGAAGCGCAGCGGCTGCGACAGCCTGGCCGTGGCCATCGGCACCAGCCACGGGGCCTTCAAGTTCAAGCACGAGGCCAAGCTGGCCTTCGACCGGGTGGAAGAGATCATGAAGACCTGCCCCGGCCTGCCCCTGGTCATGCACGGCTCTTCCAGCGTGCCCAAGGAGTTCCTGGACCTGATCAACAAATACGGCGGCAACATGCCCAACGCCATGGGCGTGCCCGAGGATCAGATCCACATGGCTGTGACCAAGTACGGGGTGTGCAAGGTGAACATCGACACCGACCTGCGCATGGCCCTGACGGCCAAGATCCGCGAGGTGTTCGCGACGAAACCCGGCGAGTTCGACCCCCGGAATTATCTGGGGCCGGGCCGCGAAGCCATCGTGGGCATGGTCAAGCGCAAGCTGCACATGCTCAACTGCGCCGGCAAGGCCGAAGCCGTGGTGAAACAGTGGGAAAAGGCGGGCAAGCCCGTACCCAGCTTCTACGCCAGGAAGTGCTGCGCCCCGACGGCCGCGGCAGTGGCCTGACCCCCGGAGACCCCCGGAAGGGTTCTCCCATTCCGCCCCGGAACCGCCGGGCCGAGGCTCTGCCTGAGCGGCGTTTCTCGTCTTGGTGTCATCCATCCCCGAAGCCCGCGCCCCCCCGGGCGCGGGCTTCGGCTGTTTCACGGACTTTTTTGCCCTATTCTGTACGTCCATGAGTACGAACCGTCGCGGAGCAGTAACACCCCCGGTCGGCATGATGCGGCGCGGGTGGCAGGGCTGGCGAGGCATGGCCACGGCCACGCGCCGCCTGCTGGCCGCACGCTTCTGGCGCAGTCTCAGCCAGGGGGCCCTGGTCGTGGATCTGTCGCTCTACCTGCACGCCCTGGGGTGGTCGGGTGTCGCCATTGGCGGGGTGCTTACGGGCGGGGGGCTATTCGGAGCGGCTTTGAGTCTGGTGGTGGGCGTCGCCAGCGATCGCCTGAGGCGCAAGCCTTTCGTCATCGCCTATGAATGCCTGACGTGTCTGGGGTCTGCCAAATCTTTCGGGCGATCGCGCCAATAATGGGATAGCGGCAGGAAGCCGCACAAAGGAGACCCAGCCATGGATCGGCTCGCGCAGGTACCCCAG
>JAJXSS010000086.1 GCA_021784455.1 Planctomycetota bacterium | reverse complement strand
CGCCTCAAACGCAACAAGGCCCTGGGGCCGCCGGCCCACGGATTGATGCTGGCGGTCTTCGATGGTCATGAGACCCACGCCAGCCGCAAGCAGTGTTGCCCGGGGTGCCTCAAGCGGACGATCTCCTCCAGCGCGGATAGCTCGATGGGCAGCAGTTCGTAGTTCCACTCAGCGATGCTGGCCGTCTGGTTAGCCCGATTGGCTTTGGTGGCCTCACCTACAAACTGGTTCGGCAGTGGCGCAATTTTGGACGCAATCGCCTGGGGGCCGTTTTGGCCCAAGTGGCGTAACCCCCGTACCCTCCGTAGAATACCCCCGTTCGGCCGCGTGCCAGAGTGGACTAATGGGGCGGATTGCAAATCCGTTGGCGCAAGCCTTCGTGGGTTCGAATCCCACCGCGGCCTGTTGGGCGACGTGCGAAGTGCAATGTTCAAAAGGCAAAGTGCAAAATGAAGATGCGCCTCCGGAAAGTCCTGGGAGAGCCCAGGGCAAGCCTCCGGCGGCGCCAAACGCCTCTGCTTCGCGCCCAACCGAGATCCGCGCCTTGCTGAAATCCAGCGCAGGCCCGGCTTGCTCCCTTCATCTTGCACTTTGAACTTTGGACCTTGCACCCCGCCCCATGCCCTCCCCACAACCCAACGTCCCCAAAGAGCCGCCGCGCTCCCCCTCCATCGGCTTCCTCTATGTCCCCCCGTACCGGGTGCAGGGCATCTCCATCGCCGGCGAGGAGTCGGTGGTCCAGATCCCCGAACTGGATGTGTGCTTTGATGTCGGCCGGTGCCCGCGCATGGCGCTGACCAGCAACTACATCGCCCTGACCCACGGGCACATGGACCACGCGGCCGGTCTGGCCTACTACTTTTCCCAGCGTCATTTCCAGGGCATGGGGGAAGGTACGGTGGTGTGCCATCCGGCCCTGGAAGAGCCCATCCACAACCTGATGCGGGCCTGGATCGACATCGAGGCCCAGAAGACGCCCTATCACGTGATCGCCCTGGCCCCGGAGGCCGAGGTGGAGGTTAAGAACAACATATATCTGAGGGCCTTTGCCACCAGCCACACGGTGCCGGCCCTGGGGTTCGTGCTGCTGGAGCGGCGTTCCAAGCTCCGGCCGGACCTGGTGGGCCAGCCGCAGGAAAAGCTGATGCGGCTCAAGGCGGACGGGCAGGAGATCACGCAGATCATCGAGGTGCCGCTGGTGTGCTACACGGGGGACACGATGTGGGGCCCGCACTTCGACCGGCCGGATGTGCTGGGGGCCAAGATCCTGATCACGGAATGCACCTTCCTGGAGCCGGGGCACCGCGCGCGGGCGGCCATCGGCCAGCACCTGCACCTGGATGATGTGGTGCGCCTGCTGGAGCGGAGCAAGGCCCAGGCTGTGGTGCTCACCCACCTGTCGCGCCGGACGCACATGAGCGAGGCCCGCAAGGAAGTGGATGCGGCCATCCCCCCCGGCCAGCGGGCCCGGGTCCATCTCTTGATGGATCACCGCTCGCGGCGGGTGGAGAAGGATGAGGGACTAACCACGAAGCCACGCAGGCACGAGGCGGAGTGACGGACTGGGCCGATGGGGGCTGCTACCTATCCGTTCACAACGACTGACAGGCCTGACGGAAGAGGCGAGTGGCCCAGATCAGGTTGTATGCGCCGGCCCTTTGGGCCTGAAGTCAGATCTGGGCAACACGCCTCAACGAGCGCGGCTTATTGAGAAAGGTCGCATGCCGACCGCCGTTGGCTCGACGGCCTATGGCTTGAGGGCCTTGCGTTTCTTGCGCAACCAGCGCATTTCCTCGCAGTCCAGCAGCCAGGCGCCGCCCAGGAAGACGGCCGCGCCCAGGGTGAGCATGACCAGCAGTTCCAGCAGCACGGCCTGCTTGGCCAGGTGCCCGGGGGGGTGCAGGATCAGGATGGGAATCAGGACCGCGGCCATGGCGGCCGAAAGCAGGGCCGTCTTGCCCCAACTCGTCCAGACGCCGCGGTCGATGGGGGTGTCGAGGTAGCCGCGCACGATCACCAGCATGAGCAGGCACTGGAGGATGGCGCAGGTGGCGGTGGCGCAGGCCAGTCCGGCCGCCCCCAGCACCCAAACCAGGGTCAGGTTGAGGATCAGATTCAGGCCCACCATGAGCACGGACAGGACCATGGGTGTGCGGGCATCCTTCATGGCGTAGAAAGCGCGGGTCAGGACCTGGGTCATGGCGTAGGCCCAGATGGCGGGGGCGTAGGCGGCCAGGACCCAGGTGACGCGGTAGGAGTCCTCGCGGGTGAAGGCCCCGCGTTCAAAGAGGGTGCGGGCCAGGGGCAGGGCGGTCAGGATCAGCCCGATGCTGGCGGGCAGGCCCACGAACATGGTCAGGCGCAGGCCCTGACGCAGGATGTCGCGGAAGTGGCGCTCGCCGGAGGGACCGGCTTCCCCCGAAGCCTTGGAGAGGGCGGGGAAGATGGCCGTGGCGATCGAGACCCCGAACACGCCCAGCGGGAACTGGTAGAGGCGCTGGGCGGCATTGAGGGCCGCCAGGCCGCCCTGGCGGATGGGGTAGTCCACCAGGTAGCCAAACAGGTGCAGTTTGTCGGCTAAAACGGCGGCGTGCCCCGCGGCCGCGGGCCCCGAATTCTTGGGCGACAGGCCCATGGCGATCATGGCGTCCACGAAGGTGTTGACTTGGAAGACCGACAGGGCCAGGAAACTGGGGATGAAGGTGTTCCAGAAGACCTTGAACCAGGGGCCGGCTCCTCGGAAGACGACGGTCAGCGATTCGTGCTTGAGCATGATCCAGAGCTGGGTGATGAACTGGATGCCGCCGGCGATGAGCACGAACACGGCCACGATCAGCACGGCCTTGCGCAGGGGGCCTTGAGCGCTGATGCCGGCGGTGGCGAACCAGGTGCCGATCACCATGACCACGTTAAGCAGGATGGGCATGCCCGCCGACGGGGCGAACCGGCCGTGCACCTGGAGCACCGCCCCGAACAGGGCCACCGCACAGACCAGGGGCATGTACGGCAGCATGATCATGGTCAGGCGGATGGCCAGCGACGAATCCGCCGACCAGGCCTTGCCAGTCAAGAGGCCCAGCAGCACCAGTTCGCCGAGCACGGTCAGGCCGCCCACCACAACGAGCGTCAGGGCGATGCACAGGGAGGCGAAGCGGCGGGAAAGCTGGCGGTCGCGTTCGACCAGTTCGGCGTAGACGGGGATGAAGGCGGCGGTCAAGGCCCCTTCCCCGAAGAGGCGGCGGAAGAGGTTGGGCATCTGGAAGCCGAACCAGAAGGCATCGGCCACGGCCGACAGGCCAAAGGCGCTGGACAGGTACACATCGCGGGCCAGACCGGTGAGGCGGGAAATAAAGGTGAGGAGGCTGACGGTCAGGGCCGCGGCGATGAAGCCCTGGCCCCTGGCCCCGGCCGACGTTGAGGCGGCCGGAGTGGGTCTTCCGGGGGAGGCGGCCACGGGGGCCCCGGTCTCGTCCACTGGTTCGGCCTGAACGGGTTCGGCGGCTTCATCCCAGCGCGTGCCGACGGGCCGACGCCCGGCGGCGGCCGCCGCCGTCAGGCGGAAGGCGAAGCGGGCGCCCAGAAAAACCACGATACCCGCCAACACGCCCAGTTCGTGGGCACCCATGTCGGCGTACTCAAAATCCCGGCCGACCATGCGCTGGATGTATTCGACCGCCGGCCCGGCGAGGATGCTCAGACCCAGGACCAGCCCGGCGTTGGCCCAGCGGCGATTAAGGCCCAGGGGAGCGGCCCCGTACATCAGCCACAGGAGCACGGCCGCGGTGGCGAAATGGGCGACCTTGTCGGCGTGGATCCTCAGGCCCAGGGCCGGGGCGATCTCCAGCGGGTAGCTCTCCAGACGCAGGCCGCGGGTAAAGGCCAGCACGCCCAGGTAAGGCACCAGCACGCACAGGATCAGCCGGCAGGCCCAGACCCGCAGAGTCGGCCCGCGCCAGGGGCTGTCCGTGAGCCATTGGGCGACAAAGGTGGTGGCCACGGCCAGCAGATTGACCGCCGCATCATCCCAGGCGCTGCTGCGGGCAAAGAGAAACTGCGTCCACTCGTCGATCTGGCTGTAGGCGGCCGCCAGTACGCAGGCCAACAGCAGATTGCTCATTGGCTTCAGGCCCCGGCCCAGGAGCCGGGCATGGACGATCAGGGCCGCCAGCAGGGCGAAGGCCGCGAAGTGGACGACTTTGTCAACCTTCAGGCCGGGCTGGCCGGCCAGTTCGAGCTGCAGCCGTGGCCAATGGGTGGCCACCAGCAGCAGCGGCCAGTAGACCGCCAGGGCCAGCCGGCTCCAGAAGACCGGATCGGGTTGCGTGGGGGTCTTAAGCTCGTCCATGAGCTGTCTTCGTGCGGTGGGCAATGCCCGTCTTTTCGTAGCGTGGGTCAAGTCTTCGGACCCACCTCTTCGCAGCTTCGGCCGTGGCCGAACACCTCGGCGCCGGTTCGGTCTTTGCCGGAGCGATGAACGCAACAGGGCAAGAGGACGTTCGGGCAAGCCCGAACCTACTTCTCCATTTTCAGCACCGCCTCGGCCAGGGCGCGGTAGTCGGCCGCCCCGGGACACAGGGGGGCGTAGTCGAAGATCGTCTTGCCGAAGCTGGGACACTCGGCCAGCTTGATGTTGCGGCGGACGGGGGGCTCCAGCACGCGGGCCCGGCGCCAGGGCACATCCAGAGCCCGGGCGGCCTCCAGGAACCCGCGCACATCGGCCATCACCTCGCCGGCCAGGACGGTTTGCTTTTCATACAGGCACAGGATCAGGCCCGAAACCTCCAGGGTCGGGTTGATCGACTGGCCCACCAGTTGCACGGTGGAAAGCAGCTTGGACAGCCCTTGCAGGGCCAAAAAATGCGTCTGCATGGGCACGAACACTTCGTGGGCCAGGGCCAGACCGTTGACCGTCAACAGACCCAGCGAAGGGGGGCAGTCCAGCAGCACGAAGTCAAAAAGCGGCTGGCCATCGCCCGTGGTCGGAGACGCCACGGTGGGGTCGCCCAGGCCCAGGAGCGGGCCCAGCTTGTCGCGCAGGACGCGCTGGGCCTGGCCGTCGGCGGTCAGGGGGGCCAGTTCCGATTCGGCCCCGGCCAGATTCACTTCCGCCGGCAGGCAGGACAGGTTGTCCCCTACCTCGCGGATCACCTCCAAAGCGGAGATGCCCGAGTCCACCAGCAGGCTGTAGACGCTCTTGTCCAGCTCATCCGGGTTGATGCCCACGTGCAGGGTCAGGTGGGCCTGGGGGTCCAGATCCACCAGCAGCACGCGCTTGCCTTTGAGGGCCAGGGCGGCGCCCAGGTTGACCGTGGTGGTGGTCTTGCCCACCCCACCCTTCTGGTTCATCAGGGCGATCAGACGCGGGCCGGGTAACCGCCGTACCGCGGTTGGGACAGCGCCAGCGTGGGATGCAGGTTGGGTTGGGGTTGCAGTGGGCTCAGCCACGGACATACGCCTCCATGCAGTCGGTTATCTTAAGTGATTTGTCGCCCGGCCGGAAATCCATCCGTGGCGCATCACGGCCGGGCCGGCGACCCGTCGGGCCAGCGGCATTGCGTCCAAGTCACCACGCCGGGGTTGCAGGGATACCTGGCGGCCTGTTTCTCGTCGAGATCCACCCCCAGCCCCGGACGGTCGCTGACGTAGAGCAAGCCCCCGCGCTGCTCGGGGGCCCCCGGAAAGGCCTCGTAAATCGCCGGTGGGAAGCCGCAGAATTCCTGGATGCCGAAGTTGGGCGAAGCCAGGTCCAGATGCACATTCAGGGCGTGGCCCACGGGGGACACATCGCCCGGCCCGTGCCAGGCGGTGCGGATGCCGTGCAGTTCGGCCATGGCCGTTACCTTGCGGGCCGGGGTCAGCCCGCCCATCTGGGTCAGGTGCATGCGCAGATAATCGATCTGCTGGCCGGTAATCAGCGGGGTCCATTCACGGGGGTGGTTGAAGAGTTCGCCCATGGCCAGGGGCGTGGTGCAGACCTGGCGGAGGCGGGCGAACCACTCCAGGTCCTCCGGGGCCAGGGCATCTTCAAGGTAAAAGAGCCGCAGCTTTTCGCATTCCCGGGCGAATTCCACGGCCAGCGTGGGGGTCAGGCGCTCGTGCACATCGTGGATGATTTCCAGCCTGTCACCGAAAACGCCCCGGATATGCTCCAGGACCGCCAGGGCCGAGCGGGTGTACCGGCGCGGGTCGTACAAGGCGGTGGCATGGGCGGCCGGGGGTACCGCCTCGGGCACGGCCGGGGCGATCGCGGCGCCGCCGTAACCGCTCATCTGCACCCGGATGTGGCCCACCCCGGATTCGGCAAACGCCCGCACCCGGTCTTCCACCTGTTTCACATCCTGGCCATCGGCATGGCGGTAAACGGCCGCGGCCGGACGGCAGCGGCCGCCCAAGAGGTCGTACAGGGGCATGCCGGCCCGTTTGCCCTTGATATCCCACAAGGCAATGTCCAGGCCGGCGATGGCGTTGTTGAGCACCGGCCCGTTGCGCCAGTAGCCATTGACCATCATGGTGTGCCAGAGGTCCTCGATCCGGTCCACATCCCGGCCCAGAACCAGGGGTTTCAGGTGCTCCAGCACGGCCGCCCGCACCGCCAGGTAGCGCTGGGTGAAGGTGGCGCAGCCCAGGCCGTACAGGCCCGGCTCGCTGGTGTGGACCTTGACCACCACCAGGTTGCTGCCGGCCGGGGCGGTCAGAATTACCTCGACATCGCGGATCGTGACCATGGGTGGGTCCTTGGGCAAACACTCTGCGCGGGGGAGAATACCCCGGCGCGGGTCCGGCGTCGATTTGCCCAAAGGCGGGGCCGCGGGTATGACAAGGTGGTTTGATCGGCCGTCGGCGCGGGTCGGGGATCAGGCCGTGCTGATCCGGCGCCGCGGGGCCATGTCCAGTGTGTGTGATCTTGAAAGGGGTGTTCCATGCCACAGGGTGATGAAGTATTTGCCGGACTGAATCAGACCGGGCTGATCGTGTTTATTGTCCTGATTTTTGTCTGTCTGCCTTTGTGCTGGCTGCCGTGGGTGATCGACGGCTGCAAGGCCGCCAACAAGAAGCCATAACCATGGTGCCCCGGCTTTTGGCCGAAGATGGGGTGAACCTGCCCCGCCCCGGCGTCCCGGCGGCGTGGCGCAGGCGGCTGCTTATTCCGCCGCGGCTGGGTCGGGCCATCGGCTGGAGCGGGGCCGGGGTCTACGCAGGCTGGAATCTCTACTGGCTGGAACAGGGCCGGCTGCCGCCCGCCCTGTTCAAAGGGCTCACGGGCTGGCCCGCACCCACCACCGGGTTCACCCGGGCGCTTTTGGTCCTGGGCCGCGGCCAATGGGCAACATCCCTGGGCTACAACGCCCTGGCGGTGCCGATGCTGCTGTTGCTGGCCGGCTGTCTGCTGCGGCTGGCCGCTCAGGCGTGCCGCGGGCGGCGCCTGTGCCTGCCGGGATCTGTTCTCAAGCTCTGGGGTATTCTGCTGGTGGTGGCTTGGGTTTTGAAACTGACAGGAAGTCGTGCGTACTGGTGAGGCCGATGGTCGGCAGCACCCGGTTGCTTCCTCGGAAAGTTCTTTATGAAAGGGGCTCTTATGCTGAATTCCATGCTGCTGGCGGCTCAGAACAATGACGCGGTGAACGCCGCCGTGGCGGCCAGCGTGGTGCTCGTGGCCGTCATCGTGGGCCTGGTGGCCCTGGCGGTGGCCATCTTCGTCATCTACCTGCTCTACTCCTGCTATGCGCGGTTGCCCCAGGAATACCAGCCGATGGCCCCGGGCCTGGTCTGGCTGCTGCTGATTCCCCTGTTCAACATCGTGTGGCAGTTTTTCGTGGTGTTGCGCCTGTCCAAGGCCTACCAGACCTATTTTGCGGCCCAAAACCGCACGGATGTGGGCGACTGCGGCTACATGATCGGGCTGATCGCCCTGATCTGTGGGTTGCTGGGCTGGATTCCCGTCCTGGGCATCTTGGCCGGCATCGCCGGTCTGGTGCTGTGGATCGTCTACCTGGTGAAGGTCGTGGGTCTGCGCAATCAGATTGCCCCCGGTACGCAACTGCAGCCGGTGTGAGCCCGTTGCCGCCGCGCGGATTCAGCCGCCCCGAAGGCCGGGCCGGGCCGGGCAGACCGCCGGCGGGGTTGGTTTGCCCCCGATGGGCTTACCCAGGAGGTCGCGATGGCCGAAGAAATCACGCCTGTGCCACCCGCCCCGGCCGAGCCGGCCGGCGACCGGGAGATGAACAAGGATGCCCGTACCTGGGGCATGCTGGCTCATCTGTCGGGCTTTGCAGGTTACATCATTCCCATGGGCAGCATCGTCGGCCCGCTGGTGGTGTGGCTGGTCAAGAAGAACGAGTATCCGTTTGTTGATGATCAGGGCAAGGAAGCCTTGAATTTCCAGATCACCATGCTCATCGGGCTACTGGTGTGCATTCCGCTGATCTTCGTGTGCATCGGCATCCCACTGATGATCGCCTTGGGCGTGTTGGACATCGTCTTTTGCATCCTGGGCGCCATCAAGGCTAACGAGGGGGTGCGCTACCGCTACCCGTTCGCCCTGCGGCTGATCACGTGAGGCGATCCGGTGCCCGCGGCACGATTGCCCCAGGGGCCGGATTCCGGGAGTATCATCGGGTCATGCGATATCTGGCGATCGACCTGGGCGGCAAGCGCACCGGGCTGGCGGTGGGGAATGACACGCTGCGCCTGGCGCAGCCGCTTGAGGTCCTCCACACCTCGAACCCCCCCGAATTGCTGCGCCAACTGGCGACGGTCATCGAAGACCAGGGCCCCGATGCCCTGGTGGTGGGGCTGCCGTTGAACATGGATGGGACCCTCGGCCCGGCCGCCAAACAGGCCCAGGCTTTTGCCGGCCAATTGCGCCAATCCTTCCACCTGCCCGTATATCTGTTTGATGAGCGGCTGACCAGTTACGCGGCCGACCAGGTCATGAGCGGTTCGGGCCTGACCCACGGCCAGAAAAAGGCCCGCCGCGACGCCCTGGCCGCCGCAGCCCTGCTGCAGGATTTCTTAACCGCCAAGACGCCAGACAGAAAAAGATAGACCATGAAGGCACGAAGACTCGAAGCAGAGGAAAGAAAGGGTTGAACCACCAAGTGCGCCAAGGCCACCAAGATCTTGACTGAGAATCGGCTGACCGCACGCGCGGCGGTCAAGTCTTCTTGGGGCTCTTGGAGTGCTTGATGGTTTAACTCTCTTGTGCTTCTTCTTCGTGTCTTGGCGCCTTGGCCGTTCATCATCCCGCATGGGCGAAGTCGCGGGCCCGCCGGATCAGTTCCTGCGACACCTCGGACATCGGGTAGTGGCGGTGCAGAAACTGGCGGAGCTGGTCGGAACGGGCGATGCGGAAGTAGACGATGGGCTTGATGCGGTTGGCCGCAAAAGTGACCGCCCGGGCCAGACGGTTGCGGCTGGCGGCAATCAGCAGCTCGCCCGTAGGCTCGAACCGCAGGGGCAGAATTTCAAACTGCCAGGCCTGGCGGCGGTTGATCAGCTTGAGCACCCGCACATCCACCGACTGCTCCGACAGATCGATCTCGCCGGTCATGCGGCAGTACTGCTCGATCCAGGCGTTCTCGATGGTTTCGACGGTGACGTCGAACAGCTTTTCCGCCAGCACGCCGAAAGGCATGTTGGTGGTGCGCTGCTGCTGGAGGATCTCGAACACCTGCTGCTCGCTGAGCACATGGCGTTCCACGAGAATCTCACCGATACGGATTTCTTGACGATTCGATCCCACGCGATGCTCCCGATTCAAGGATGATTGGGAAGTCGGCTTCCCGCCATGAAGGGCATCGACCAGAGCCGGGGATTGGTTAAACCTCTGTGGCCGTCAGCCGGGGGATTGGGTGGGACCTTAACGGTTGCAACGCCGGGGTGGAATGGAGGGGCGGGAGAGTTTTCGATTTTTGGATTTCAATTTTCGATTGAGCCTCCAGCCGGCCATGGCGCGCAGAAGAGGCGTATCCCGTTGAAGAACGGCCTGTAAGAGTCCGCTTGTCCAAGCCTGCGGCAAGGGGTTTGGGCAATCGAAAATCGAAATTCAAAAATCGAAAATTCCCTCTACCGCTTGGCCGGCTGCAGCAGCTCGATATGCCGCACATCGAGGATGTTGAGTTTCAAACCCGGGTCGTAGTGGGTGCGGCCGATGATGCCCACCACCTGCCCGATGTAGGCGCTGGTGTTCACCTTCTCGTTGGGCTCAATGTAGGCGATGGTGCGCAGCGTGCCCGGGTCCACCAGACGGTAGAGCAGCGGCATGTGAACCCCGTCGTAAACGCCCGAGGCCAGAATCTGCCCCACGGCGTCGTACTTGGCATCGGGCATGGCCGGACGGGTGGTGGCGGCTTCCTCTTCGGCCTTCACTTGGGCCAAAACCTTCTGGATGTCGCTGTCCCGCGTCTGGATGTCGGATTTCAGCCCCATCACCTGGCGCAGTTGGTCCTGCAGTTTGGCATTGCGCTTCAGTTGGATCAGGCGGGCGGCCACGATGTTCTGTTCCGAGGGCAGCAGGGTGGGGTCACGCTGCAGGGCCTGGTAGGTGGTCAGAAGCTGGCCGATGGGCTGGTCTTCCAGGGGCTTTTTCATGCCGGCGGTGAACTGGGCCTCGGCATCCTTGAAGGCCGAGCTGGTGCGGGGCTCCTGAATGGCGGGCGCGGGGGCCGGGGCGGGGGTTTCAATCAGGGGGATATCGGTCGGAGCGGGTTGGGTGGCGGGGCTGGCGGCCGGGCCGGGTGCCGGTGTGGGCACGGCCGCCGCCGCCGCGGCTTCGAGCCCCGGAACCGCTTGAGCCTCGGCGCTGGGGACAGCCGCGGGGGTCGGGGCGGGTGCGGCCACCGTCACGCGGCGCACGGCCGCGGGGCCCAGGTAAACGTACACCCCGGCCGGCGCGGCAATCTTGAGGTAATCGCCATCGGTGCCCAGCACCTCGACACTGGCGCCCTTGGTCAGATTGGTCTGGCGGCGCCAGTGCAGGGATTCGGCCGTGGCCCCCGCGGGGCGGGGCTCGGTGTTGAAGGCGAACACGGGGGCCGAATCGGCCGTGACCTTGGCGGTCTTGCCATCCGCGGCCAGTTGCACATCGGATTTGGCAATGGCCGAAGCCACACCCGCCGGCGGCACGACCTTGTACCAGCCGAACTCAATGCCGGCGACGTTGACCTGCTGGCCCCGCGACAGTTCCCCCACGGCGTAGAAACCGTCCCCGGCTCCGGCCCGCACCACGGCCTTGTCTTCGACCACGGTGCCGACAAAACCGCTGTCCTGCGCCTGGGCCGGCCCCACCGCGGCCAAGAGCAACAGGCCCAGTGCAGCAGCCATCCCTAGCGTGATCCGACCGACCTGGCACAGCACGTTCATGGCGAAACTCCTGATCGTTGGCGCCAACCATCCTCTCCAGCGACGGTATCTGTGTCCAGCCCCTGCGTCAAGGAGAGATCACCGCAAATGTCACACCTCACAGGGCCACCGCATCTTAACTCTCTGATTCAGCAGTAGTCAGGGCACGATGTCCGATGTTGCAGGGATTCGGTCTCCCCTTTGCGCAAGGACGCGCCCCATGACCAAGAGAGTTTTGGACCTGATCC
>JAJXSS010000519.1 GCA_021784455.1 Planctomycetota bacterium | reverse complement strand
CCTGCTCCAGCGGCACCACCTGATCGGAATAGAACTTCTTGGTGGGCAGATTGCCGTAAAGCACGATCGAATCGGGCAGCCGGCGGGCGTCTTCCCAGAGTTGTCGCGAGCTGCCCAGGCTCAGGATGGCCGGGTCCAGTTCGGTGAAGCTTTGGACCATGGCATCCGTGAGTTCGCCGCAGTCGTGGAAGATCAGGTCGGCGTCCAGTTCGGTGAGCACCTGTTTCAAGCGCCGGTTACCGGCCATGACGAAGCGCTCGAAGATGTCGCTGCCGGCGGCGAGCTGATTGGGCGACAGATACACCTGGTTGGCCGCCGGCTCACACACGCACACCGCCTTGGCCCCGGCCTGAACCTGCAGACGCAGCGAGCGTTCGATGATGTTCAGGGCCAGTTCCAGACACTGCTCCACGGCCGCGACTTCAGGCTCCTGAGCGCCGGTCAGGCCCGTGCCGGCCAGGAACACGGGGGTGATGGGGTCGGCCAGCAACTTGGTCATCAGCGAGAACGGCCCGATGGCCATGCCCACGGGCACCAGTTCGGTCTGACGGGCGATGAAGGTGATGGCCTCGAGGTTGGCCCGCATACGCGGCGTGAGCGGGGCGTTCTCCAGAGATCGTACCTGGTGGACCACATCCATTCCGGGGGCCGTGGCAAAGTGATAGGACTCGATCTGCGGGCCGGGGACGCCCAGTTGGGTGAGCAGATCTTCCTTTTCAATGGCCAGGTCCATGAGGGGCAGGGCCAGGGGCGTGCGATAGCGTTGGGCGGCCTGGGCGACCACTTGGCCCAGGGCGCGGCCATCGAGCAGGATGGCATCGTGGTCGGGCTTTTCGCACAGGACCAGATGGGCTCCGATGGGGAACCTGGCCCCGGCAGCGGCTAAGTCGAGGTAGAACGAACGTTTCATCAGCAAGGATCCGGGAATGCGGCAAGCTATGGATGCCCGTGCCGGGGAGAACAACCTGCCCCGGCGATCTGGCCTAGTGCTTGCGCAGAAGGCGGGTGATCAAAGGGGGCTCTGCGAGCTTAGTGTCCCCCCCGGGCGAAGTCTTGGAGAAACGAATCGAATCTTGGTGAATTGGTGAGCCCTGCGGTTGAGCCAAGGCCTGCCATGACCACCCGGGAAATTGACTGGCCGGGGTGCTCATGGGCGGGGCTATTGTCAAATGTTGTGGATGAGGACATAGATCAGGCGGCGATCTTCTGGATGCCAACTTCGTGGATCACGCCGGCGACCACCGCCGGCAGCAGGTTGGATCCGTTGAGTTTCCGCCAGGTCTTGGCGGCGTTCTCCAGGAGTTTGAAGACCATCGTCAGGCAGGCCGTGCGGGAACCGTTGTGTCGGGTCTTGTCGTGCCGGAGCCGCACGGTGGCGAAGGTGTTCTCGATCGGATTGGTGGTCGGCAAATGCACCCAGTGCTCGGCCGGGAAGTCGTAGAAGGTCAGCAGTACGTCCCGGTCCTTTTCCAGCCGTTCAACCGCCGCGGGGTACTTGGCCCGATAGGTGGTTGCGAAAAGGTCGAAGGCTCGGTTCGCCTCCTTCTTCGTCGGGGCCATCTAGATCTGATGGAGTTTGTCCAAGGCCTGGGGCTGTAACCGCTTGGGCAGTTGATCGAGTACGTTGCCACTCTTGTGCACCCAGCAGCGTTGCTCCCGCGTCTTGGGGAACACCTTGCGCAAGGCGGCCCAGAAGCCCAGCGCCCCGTCGCCGGTGGCCAGTTTGGGATCAACAGTCAAGCCCCGGTGCTTCACGTGTAGCAGCAGCGCCGACCAGGACTGCTCGGATTCCCGATAGCCGTCGGCCACGGCAATAAGTTCCTTGGTCCCGTCGGCCGTGTTGCCGTATGGCCCGGATCCCTGGCCGGAGGGTTGCTTTGGAGAGGGCCACGTGCTGGCGATCGTCAAGGAACGATATCAGCAGGCCGACCCTGACCAGCGACGCCAACCGATCAGCCAAGGGACATCCCCAGGCGCCCAATTCGAGGCATGGTATGACCTGATTACGGCGAACGGCGGCCGGGGATGATTCCTGGGCGAGGGAGTCGCAAACCCAGTATAAATTTGTCGCATATGCCGTGTATGCTTTTCCCGGGGCTCGGCCAAGTACCTAAGTGGCGATGTCATCCTGCGCGACGTTGCACACTCCAACCAAACAGCAGGGCTACCGGCGTGCAACTATGAGATCCTACCGTCGCCTGCTGGCCGCGCTTCTGGCCGTCATCACCAGTCGCCCTGGTTGCGGGCCCGAACGTGTTGAGCTTCACCAACCCCACCACGGTTTTTGCGCTCAAGGACATCACGTTGACGCCGGTGAATTAGCCGAGGCGTAAACGCGGAACACACCCATACACCAAGAGGAAACATTATGAAGACATTGATCAGCAGCATGGCAGTGATCGCGGTGGTGGCGCTGGCCACGACCGGCCGGGCGGCGGAACCAAAAGCCGCGCTCAGCGCTTCGGGCCAGAAACTTGAGGCCCAATACGCATCCCAGCTTGATGTGCTGAAGGGAGAGCTCACCCAAGCGCTTCCGCGCGTGGATGCGGGCCAGCAGGCCGCTTTCCTGAATGCGTGC
>JAJXSS010000518.1 GCA_021784455.1 Planctomycetota bacterium | reverse complement strand
CAGCGTCACCTGCCGCTGGTCGCGCACCAGCGGCTGGATCGCCGCATCCAGAATCGCCTGCCGGGCATCCAGCGTGTTCCTGGTGGTGTCGCGATCCCAGCAGCTCAGGATCGTCGCCCCGGCCCCCGACTGTTCGGCCAGTTTGCCCAGCAGCCGCAGATCGGCATCGGCCGCCCCCGAGGCGTCCAGGATGAACCGGCCGGCCTCGGTTACCCCCAGGGGGCGGCTCTCGGGCAGCCAGAGAAAGCTGACCCGCGTCCGGGCCACCGGCATCGCATCCTTGCCCCCGCTTTCATCCGTCAGGGTCAGTTCGGCCGAATACCAGCCGAAGGCCGGCAGTTTCGGCCGGTAATTCACGGTCATGGGAGCCCCGGCCCCAATCGGCAGGCTGGTCCGCGCCACCACCCGCCCCTGCCAGTCCGTCACGACCACATGCCCCAGCAACGACTGACCGGCCAGGTCGCGCACCACGGCCCGCAACTCCGGCCGGTCCGGCCGACGGATAAGGTTAACCGGGCTCTGAGTGTGCAGGCTCACCCGCGGCACCTGCCAGACCGCCAGATCATCAAACCACGCCCCCCCGGTAATGTCCTGATAGTGGATCTCATGAGCCCCCAGGGTGTCCGGCTGCCGCGCCTCGGGCTGCAGAAGCATCAGTTGCAGGCCGATCCACGCGGCGGCCGGCTGGTCCCCCGCCAGGGGCACGCGGATACGCTGCCACCGGCCATCCGTTTCGATGGCCGCACTGCGACTGATGCTGGCGTCGATCCGCCGGCCCTGGGCATCAATGAAATAGGCCTCCACGACTGCCCGGGCATACTTGAGCCGGGTGGTGCGCACGTTGACCGTCACCTGGTAGTCACTGCCGGGCACCGCCGGCAGCACTCCCGCGGCCAGAAACGCCCCCACATTGCCGCCATCCAGACCCAGGTAGAAGCTGTACTGCCCGCTGGTCTTGTGGGTGGTGTCAAAGCGAACCTGGGTGTAGGTGGGAAACCCCCCCCGATGGACCAACTCATCCTGTAAGGGAATATTCAGAAAGGATTTGTTGTCCGTCAGCGGGGGCCGGCCGATGGCGTGCCAGTGCCGCGGCAACTCTTCGTAGTTGCCCAACTTGCGCTCCTCGAAATCAAACAGGTGGACCAGCCGCTCCCGTACCTGGGCCAGGGCCGGACCAGCCGGTTGCGTCGTGCCCCCGCCGGCGGTTTCGGCACCCAGGGCCCTGTGGTTCCCCCCCGATACGAAAAGCCCGTCCCCCCCGACGATAGCCATAGCCATCGCCAGCCCCGCAAGCAGTCTGGTCCAGGGTCGCACAGCCATTCTGCCTTTGTTATCGGATCATCCCCCGACCCCACTCAAAAACCGCTGTTCGGGCCGACCTTCGGCCAACCTGGCTCTCTATCCCAATAGCCCAAAACCGCCCGCAAAGCATACGCTCTTGCCCCTCTTTCCCTTAAGATCATGTCCATGTCTGATACCTCGACGCCATCCCAACCAGTCAACATCATTTGGTTTTTCGGTGATCAGCACCGTGGACAGGCGCTGGGCTGTGCCGGCGATCCAAACCTGCACACCCCCAACCTGGACCGCCTCGCCGCCGAAGGTGTGCACTTCACCAACGCCGTGGCCGGCTGCCCCCTGTCCTGCCCTTTCCGCGGGTCGCTGCTCACCAGCCAGTACCCCCATCGCTGCGTGCCCGGCCACGAACACCGCATGCCCGTGGAACAAAAGACCGTGGCCCACGCCTTTCAGGAAAACGGCTACCACACGGCTTACTTCGGGAAATGGCACGTCGATGGCTTCCACGAACGCGAAGGCCGGGCGGCCCTGCACACCGTCGCCCGCGAGCGCCGCGGCGGCTTTGACCTCTGGCTGGGCTACGAGAACAACAACAGCCAGTGGGATTCCTGGCTGCACGGCCACGAAGCTGATGGCACCGAGGTTCCCCACCAGCCCATTGCCGGCTATGAGACGGATGGCCTGACCGACCGCCTCATCGACTACGTTAAAGAGCGCGGCACGGAACAGGCCGCCGGAGTAGCCCGGCCGTTTTTCGCGGTGCTGTCCGCCCAGCCCCCGCACAACCCCTACATCGCACCCGAACGCTGGATGGACCGCCACACCCCCGGAAAAGTTGAACTGCGGCCCAACGTGCCCGCCGTCCCGCGCATCCTCGAACGGGCCCGGAGGGAACTGGCGGGGTACTACGCCCAGATCGAAAACCTGGACTGGAATCTCGGCCGCCTGCGCCAAGCCCTGGACCAGACGGGCCTGACCCGACGCACACTCATCGTCTTCTTCTCCGATCACGGCGATATGCATGGATCCCATGGCCAGTTCCTCAAAACCGCGCCCTGGCAGGAGTCGCTGAGCATTCCCTTCATCATCGGCGGCGGGGTGCCTTTCTACGACCTCAAGCACCATCGCTCGCACCTGCCGATCAACCATGTGGATATCGCCCCCACTTCCCTGGGTCTGGCCGGCATTGATCGCCCCTCCTGGATGGCCGGGACGGACTACTCCAGCCATGTGCGTCGCGACCGCCACCCCGCCTCCGAGCCCGACTCAGCCTTTGTGCAACTG
>JAJXSS010000517.1 GCA_021784455.1 Planctomycetota bacterium | reverse complement strand
GTCATGGGGCGCGTCCTTGCGCAAAGGGGAGACCGAATCCCTGCAACATCGGACATCGTGCCCTGACTACTGCTGAATCAGAGAGTTAAGATGCGGTGGCCCTGAGCCATCCGGCCGGCGGTAATTTTATGTCTTGATGTTGTCGATAATGATGCTATGATGCCTATATGAGAACCACCCTGACTATTGATGAGGACGTTGCCGAAAAGGCCAAAATGGCCGCGCGGACGCTGGGCCGGCCTTTTAAGCAGGTGGTCAACGAGGCGCTGCGCATCGGGCTGGCGCAGGTGGCTCAGCCGGCCAAGGTCAAGCCGTACCGAACCCGGCCGCACCCGATGGGACTGCGCCCAGGGCTGAGTCTGGACAACATTCAGGAACTGCTGGCCCAGGGCGAAGGGGAGGATGCCCGATGATTCTGGTGGATGCGAACCTGCCGCTGTACGCGGAGAATGAGATGTGCCCAGAGCACGAGAAGGCCAGAAACTGGTGGGATGCGCAGCTTTCGGGGACCGGGCCGGTGTGCCTGTGCTGGCCGGTGCTGACGGCCTTCATCCGGATCGCCACCAATGGGCGCGTGTTTGAAAGGCCCTTGACGATCGAGGAAGCCAAGCAGCGCGTAGACAGTTGGCTGAGGCAGCCCAGTGTCCGTTTGGTGCAGGCCACCGAGCAGCACTGGGCGATTTTGCGGGAGTTGCTTGCGGCGGGGCAAGCGACGGGAAATCTCGTGAGCGATGCCCACCTGGCGGCCCTGGCCATCGAGCACGGATGCCGCCTGTACTCTACCGATGCTGATTTCGCACGCTTTCCCAAAGTGAAATGGGTGAATCCATTGCGCTGAATCCGTTAGGTCCCGGCCATGTGAATGGCTGGCTAGCGGTAGAGCGCCGTGCGGCGGACGAGGTAGTGGCGCAGGGCGTCCAGCACGGGCTGGTCGGTGGTGAGCAGGTTGTAGTCGATGCCGCGGGCCTGGCACCCCCGGAATAGGGCCTTCAGGTGTCCCCGGAAGCGATCGAGGTAACCGGGCCGGATTCCAGGGGTGTCGGTGGTGAGCCTTGCGCCGGTTTCCGCATCCTGAATGCGGGCCCGCAGAGTCTCCAGACCGCTGAGGTCGATCTCCTGCCGGGTCAGGACTTGGAAAACGATCACATCGAAACGGTCGTGGCGGAAGCGGTCCAGGCCGTCGAAGATTCCCGCCGGATCATCCAGAAGATCGCTGATCAACACCAGGAGCCCCCGGCGGTGCAGTTGACTGCGGGCCTGAGCCAGGCTGGGGCCCACGGCACTGATGGTGGCGGGGCGGGAGTCCTCGAGGGTCCGGCACATGGCCTGAAGCTGGGGCCAGGTTCCCCCGGAAGGGAGGTGGGCCAGCAGATGATCGGAAAAAAGCCCCAGGCCGGCCCGGTCGCCCTGGTGGATGGTAAGGAAGGCGATGGCGGCGGCCAGGGCGGAGGCGAAGTGGAACTTGTGGGCGGTAATTTCGCGGCGGAGGGGGTTGCCGTAGGGATCAATAGGGGCAAAATCCATCGAGGCCGAGCGGTCCACGGCGAGGTAGAGGTTGAGGTCGGTGAGCTGGCGGTGACGGCGGACGTAGCAGCGGTCGGTGCGGCCGAAGAGCTTCCAATCCACATCGGCGAGGTCATCCCCCGGGACATATTGGCGGTAGTCGTGGAATTCCAGGCCCGAGCCGTAGCGGACCGAGGCATGCCGGCCGGCGTAAAGGCCTTCAACCAGGTGCCGGGCGACAAAGATCAGCCCGCCAAGCTGCTGCCACGGGGATTCGCCGGTGACCATGAAGAGAGTTTAACCGCCCAGCGGCCAGGAATGCCAAGAACAGAAACAAGAAGATTGAACCGCGAAGGCACGAAGACACGAACTATCATCATCTGATCTTGCCTTCCGAGCTTGGCATTTCTGGCCGCTGGGCGGTTAAACTCCTATCCTTGGACCTCGAACCTCAGCCAGGGAGTTAATGATGCCGACGATGCCTGCGGCCGTGTTTGGGAAGGGCCAGAAACTGGATGGATTCACCGTGGTGGATGTGACACCCCTGCCGGGGATGTTCGCGCAGGCGGTGCGGCTCGAGCACGATGCCACCGGGGCGCGACTGCTGCACCTGCACACGGAGGATGCGGAGAACCTGTTCTCCATCAGCTTCCGCACGCCGCCGGTGGATGACACGGGCGTGCCGCACATCCTGGAGCATGCGGTGCTCGCGGGGTCCCGACGGTTCCCTGTGCGCGACCCGTTCTTCGAGATGGTAAAGATGTCCATGGCGACGTTCATCAACGCCATGACCGGCTACGATGCCACCTACTACCCGGTGGCCTCCAACGTCAAGCAGGACCTGTTCAACCTGGCCGAGGTGTACTTCGATGCGGTCTTCCATCCCCTGCTGACGGAGGAAACCTTCAAACGCGAAGGCCATCACCTGGCTCCGGCCGACCCCGCCAAACCCGATGGCGACCTGACCATTTCCGGGATCGTATACAACGAGATGAAGGGGGCCTTTTCCAATCCGGAATCCCGCCTCTACCGCCTGCTGACCCGCACCCTCTTTCCCGATACGCCCTACGGCAAGGAATCCGGCGGCGACC
>JAJXSS010000516.1 GCA_021784455.1 Planctomycetota bacterium | reverse complement strand
TGATGGATACGGTGGACCCCAACCCACTGCACCGGCCCCCCCTGCCAGCAGGTGCAGGCGATGATGGTCAGGCCGTACTCCAGCCAGCGCGGCGTCTTGAAACTGCGATGGGTCAGGAGACGGTGGTAGCACAGCGTGATTCCCAGGCCGCCGGTGATCCAGACAAGCGCCACCATCAGCCCCAGGGCGGACCAACTGAAGAAGAAGGGGGCGGCCAGGGCCCCCAGATGCAGGGCGCCGATGCCGACGACCACGGGCCAGTCCAGGTTAGCCAGGGTTAGTCGAGGGGTGACACGTCGCGGGCGGGGTTCAGGCAGGTTAGGCATCGGGGCTATCCGGGCAGCTAAGGATTGGGCTGCAGAGGCGGGGTGGCATGGCGGGCAGAAATCGACAGGTCACAGCCGCGAAGAAATGATGATAGGCGCCTCTGCAGGGCCAGTCGTGAGCCTCGCGCAAAATATGAGCGGGGTGCGAGCACGGCCCACCCCAGATCCAACGCACGGTGGACAAGCCAACGGAAGCCCCCGAGGCACCGCGACTTGGTAACATGCTGGCCATGCGTGTGCTGGCGGATGAAAAGAAGGTGCGTGAACTGGTGGACAAGCTGGCCCGGCAGGTGGCCGCCGACCTGGGCGGGCCCGAGGCCGGGCCCTGGGCCCTGATCGGCATCCGCAGTCGGGGGGATGTGCTGGCGCAGCGCCTGGCCCAGAAGCTTCAGCCGGACCATGTGGGCGTGCTGGACATCACTTTGTATCGCGACGACCTGTCGGAACTGGCCGACCAGCCGGTGGTGCGCACCACCGAGATTCCGTTTGCCCTCGACGGCCTGAACGTGGTGCTGGTGGACGATGTGCTGATGACCGGCCGGTCCATCCGGGCGGCCCTGCAACTGCTGATGGATCTGGGCCGGCCCAAGCGGGTGTGGCTCGCGGTGCTGGTGGACCGCGGCGGCCGGGAACTGCCCATCGCCCCGGACCACGTGGCTCTGGATCTGTCGGGACGCAACCCCAAAAGTAAAGCCGCCAGTGAGGTCCAGCCGGGCCAGCGGGTGGAGGTGCGGCTAATCCCCATGGACGAGCAGGATGCGGTCGTGATCCGGGAACCGCACGCAGACACGTCTGGCAGCGCCATCCCGCCGTCCGCGGACCAGGGGACCAGCGTTCCATGAGTAAAGCACAGGGGCAAGCTGAGCAGGCTTCGGCAGCGCGCGGCCGGCACCCGCGCTGGAACCACCGGCATCTCCTGGGGCTGGAGGACCTGTCGGCCCAGGACATCCGCTTCCTGCTCCAGACCGCCCGCGGCTTCGCCGAGGTCAGCACGCGCAGCATCAAGAAGGTACCGGCCCTGCGGGGCAAAGTGGTGGTGAATCTCTTCTTCGAAGATTCCACCCGCACGCGCTCCAGCTTTCACCTGGCGGCCAGCCGGCTCTCGGCGGATGTGCTGGAGTTTTCCTCCAAGGGCTCCAGCGTGGCCAAGGGCGAAACCCTGCGCGATACGGCCCGCAACATCGAGGCCATGGGCGTGGATGCCATCGTCGTGCGGCACAACCTGAGCGGCGCCGCCCACCAGGTAGCCCAGGCCGTGCGCTGCTCGGTGGTCAATGCTGGTGACGGCCAACACGAGCACCCCACGCAGGGCCTCTTGGACATGTACACCATCGCCCGCCGGCTGAAGCGTGAGACCTTCGACTTCCGCGGGCTGACCGTGGCCATCGTGGGCGACATCGCCCACAGCCGGGTGGCCCGGTCCAACGTGCATGGCCTCCTGAAACTGGGGGCCAAGGTGATCCTGGTGGGTCCGCCCACCCTGGTGCCCCGGAATTTTGCCGATCTGGGCTGCGAGCTGTCGGACAACCTGGATGCGGTGCTGCCGCGCGTGGATGTCATCAACATGCTGCGCATCCAATTCGAGCGCCTGCAAAGCCAGGCCTTCCCCAGCATCCGGGAGTACGCGACCTTTTACGGCCTCAACGGCCGGCGTCTGGCCCGGGCTCCGGGCCACGCCATCGTCATGCATCCCGGGCCGATCAACCGTGGGATCGAAATCGACTCCGATGTGGCCGATGGCCCACAGAGCGCGATTCTGGAGCAGGTAACCAACGGTCTGGCCGTGCGGATGGCCAGCCTCTTTCTGGTGACTTCGGCCGCCGGTTCGGGACTTTCCGAACGGCCGACCAATTCCCCCCGGGGCCAAGAACGTTCGGGTAAGCCCGAACCTACCTGAAGGAGCGATTCATGCGTAAGTGCGTTCTGATGGCGGCGATGCTGCTGGTGGTGCTGGCGGGCGCGAGCGGCGCCTGGGCCCAGCTTCAGCTCAAGGAGGGGGACACGGTGGCGGTGTGCGGCGACTCGATCACCGAGCAGAAGCAGTATTCGGTCTTCATCGAGGATTACCTCCTCATGTGCCAGCCGGCGGCCAAGCTCCAAACCGTGCAGTTCGGCTGGAGCGGGGAGACTTCCTGGGGATTCCTGAACCGCATGGATCGTTGCGTGCCGCCTTTCAAGCCGCAGGTGGCCACGTCGTGCTACGGCATGAACGACGGTGGCTATCGCGCGATGACGGATGCCACCGGCAAGCACTACTACGACAGCATAGAT
>JAJXSS010000515.1 GCA_021784455.1 Planctomycetota bacterium | reverse complement strand
TCGTTCTTCGCCTGGAACTTGTTCACGCCCACGATCACCCGGTCGCCCGTTTCCACCGACTGGCCGAATTTGTAGGCCGATTCCTCAATCTGTTTCTGCACCCAGCCGCGCTCGATGGCGGCCACCATCCCGCCCATCGCGTCGATTTTGGCGATATATCCGGCCGCCTCGGCTTCGATGTCATCGGTCAGCTTCTCGACGTAGTAGCTGCCCGCCAGGGGATCGATGGTGTTGGTCACGCCCGATTCGTGGGCGATGATCTGCTGCGTGCGCAGGGCCACCGTCACGCTGTCCTCGGTGGGCAGCGCCAGGGCCTCATCCTTCGAGTTGGTGTGCAGGCTCTGCGTGCCGCCCAGCACGGCCGCCAGGGCCTGCAGGGTCACGCGCACGATGTTGTTGTCCGGCTGCTGGGCCGTCAAGGTCACGCCGCCCGTCTGGGTGTGGAAGCGCAGAGGCCAGGACTTGGGGCTGGTGGCCTTGAAGCGCTCCTTCATGATCTTCGCATACAGCCGCCGGGCGGCCCGGAACTTGGCCACTTCTTCCAGCACATCGCTGTGGGCGGCAAAGAAAAACGCCAACCGCGGGGCGAAGTCATCCACCTTCAGCCCCGCCTTGATGGCGGTCTCGACGTAGCACACGGCATCCGCCAGGGTGAAGCCCACTTCCTGGGCGGCCGTCGAGCCCGCCTCCCGGATGTGGTAGCCTGAAATCGAGATCGTGTTCCAGCTCGGCACGTTCTTCGTGCAGTAGGCAAAAATGTCGCTGATGATCCGTAAGCTTGGCTTGGGCGGGAAGATGTACGTCCCGCGGGCGATGTACTCCTTCAGGATGTCGTTCTGGATCGTGCCTTCGAGCTTTTCCGCGGGCACGCCCTGCTTCTCGCCCACCGCGATGTACATCGCCAGCAGCACGGCCGCCGTGGAGTTGATGGTCATCGAGGTGGACACCTTGTCCAGCGGGATGCCGTCGAACAGGGTCTCCATATCCGCCAGGGTGTCGATGGCCACGCCCACCTTGCCGATCTCGCCGGCCGACATGGCATCATCCGAGTCGTAGCCGATCTGGGTGGGCAGGTCGAACGCCACCGACAGGCCGGTGGTGCCCTGCTGCAAGAGATACTTGTAGCGCTGGTTCGATTCTTCGGCTGTAGCAAAGCCGGCGTACTGCCGCATGGTCCAGAACCGGCCGCGGTACATGGTGGGCTGCACCCCGCGGGTAAAAGGGTACTGCCCGGGGAACCCCAGTTTTTCGTTATAGCTCTCCACCGCGTCGGCCGCCGGCAGGTACAAGCGTTCCACCGGCTGGCCGGACACGGTCACAAACGCCTTCTTCTGCTCGGGAAAGCGGGCCAACGTCTTGGCGACCGTTCCGTCATTCCACTTCTTGAACTCATCCCGAATTGCCTGGTCACTCATAAATCACCTTCCTGTAGGTTCGGTCCTGGCCGAACATCTTCGCAGGTTCGGGCAAACCTGAACCTGCCTGCTTGTAGGGAGGGTGGGCTAAGTCTTCGGCCCCACCTCTTTGGTAGTGGCTAGGGGTCAGTGGCCGAGAATGCGACCTTGGCCGGGACCTCTATATTTTCACCGGCCACTAGTCACCGGGTTCTTTCCCGGCCTTTGCCAGTAGTTCCTTCGCCAGCTCCGCCACGCTCACCTCTCCGCTCAGCACGCGCTCGATGTTCCCCCCCAGCGTGCCGTTGGCCCCCAGGGCCTCCTGCACGCGGCGGCGGGCCTCTTCCAGCACGGCGTCGCGGATCTCATCCCGGATCGCCTCGCGCCGCCACTGCCGCCAGCGCGGGCTCCAGTGTTGGGCCCGGGCTTCCAGACCGTCCAGCAGCTTATCCAGCCCCACCTGTTCCACGGCCGAAACCAGGTACACCTCCGGGGCGGAGCGCTCGGCGGTCACACTTCGCATCATCCCCAGCTCCGGCGATCCGACCGCCGGTTCGTCGCCAACGGGAGCGGACTCCGGAGGCAGCCCCATCCCGTGATGCGGCCCGCATTGCTCGTCGATCACACCCAGTTTCAGGGCCGCCAGAATCTGGGCATGCAGTTCCTCGGCCCCCAGCCGGTCCGCCTTGTTGACGATGAAAAAGTCGCCGATCTCCATCAGCCCGGCCTTCAGAAGCTGAATGGAGTCGCCCTGCCCCGGGGCGAAAACGATGGCCGTCAGGTCTGCCACCTGGGCAATCTCCACCTCGGACTGGCCCACCCCCACGGTCTCGATCACGACCAGATCGCAGCCCAGCAGAGCCAGCACGTGCACCACACCCCGCACCCCCAGGCTCAGTCCGCCCAGATGGCCCCGGGTGGCCAGGGAACGCACGAAGACCATGGGATCGGTGGCGTGCCGCATCATGCGCACCCGATCTCCCAGCACGGCTCCGCCGGTGAACGGAGAGGAGGGGTCCACCGCGATGACGCCGATCCGTGTTTCAGGAAACCGCCCTCGCCAGGCCGCCACCAGGGCATCGGTCAGCGTGCTCTTGCCCGCGCCCGGGGCCCCGGTGATGCCCAGTACCATCCGTGGTTGCGGCCAGTCTTCGGCGCTGGGCGCCGCGGGCGGCCTGTCCGCCGGGGTCTGGTAGGGATGGCGCGGCGGTGCATCTGTAGTGTTT
>JAJXSS010000514.1 GCA_021784455.1 Planctomycetota bacterium | reverse complement strand
TTTCCACTTATGCGACGGACTTAGGGGGCGCCATCAGCGTGAACCTCTTCGCGGCGGCCCAATATCCCACCCCTCTTATCCCCCAGGCCGCATCGCAATACGCTCTGGGCAAGACGGATCCGGCCTTGAGTTCCATCACGCTACCCGCGGGCACGTTGACAGCCGGAAACGATTACATCCTGCAGATCAACTACAGCCACCTGAATGAGGAAAACAATCAGTCTTTCACCGGCACAGGCATCTCCGGCAACCCCCTGGGCCTGTCCTACGACACCTCAAGCACTTTCGTGGATATCCATGCAGTACCCGAGCCAGCCACCCTGGCGGTGGTGGGGCTGGGGAGCCTGACTCTGGCCGCCCGCCGGCGGCGGGCCCGGTGATCGGGCCTCGGCATCGCCGGCTCTGGATCAGGGGTCATCATTGGAGGCCGGTGCATCCAAATACCGGCGGGTGAGCCCCCCATAGGCGTCCAAGCGCCGGTCACGCAGGAACGGCCAGCCTTGCCGCTGTTGCGCGATTTCCTGGAGATCGATATCCGCGAGCAGAACCGTCTCTTCGTCCGCCTCTGCCCGGGCCACAACGCGTCCATCCGGAGCGCAAACCAGGCTGTGGCCCCAGAACTCCAATTCGTCCTCCACCCCGATGCGGTTGGCGGCCGCCACGAACACGCCGTTGCTGATGGCGTGGGCCTTGCGCATCGGGACCCCTGCCTCCAGTTGCCGCCGACGCGTCTGGGCCGGCTCCCCGCGCCACCAGCCGATGGCTGTGGGATAGGCCAGCAGTTCAGCTCCGGCCAGCGCCATCAGACGGGCCGCTTCAGGGTACCACTGGTCCCAGCAGATCAAGGTGCCCAAGCTGATTCCCCCCGCGGCCTTTCCTGTTGGAACCACAGCAAAGCCCAGGTCGCCGGGGGTGAAGTAATACTTCTCGTAGAAGCGCGGATCGTCCGGAATGTGCATCTTGCGGTAGCGGCCGATGATCCGGCCGGTGGGCCCCAGCGTCACGGCCGTGTTGTGGTACAGCCCGGGAGCCCGCTTCTCAAAGAGCGGCGCCACCAGCGTGATCCCCAGCTTGCGGGCCAGCCGGCCCAGCCGCTTCGTGGTCGGCCCGGGGATCGGTTCAGCCCGATCGAAAAAGGCCGCATCTTCCCGCTGGGGAAAGTAACGCGTCCGGAACAGTTCCGGCAGCACGACCAGATCTGCTCCCTGGCGTGCGGCCTTCTCGACCAGTCGGCAAGCAGTGGCCGTGTTGCGCTTGGGCTGCTCCTGGCAAGCCAACTGCACCAGCCCCAGGCGGCAGATGTGGCTGCGTCCGGGGCTGGCCCGCTTTCTGGAGGCACTGCTCATACTGGTCATGGTATCCGGTCCGGCCGCACCGGCCCACGCCGGGACACCGGTCCTCCTTTCTCCCAGCCAACCGCCGCGGCCGAACCTGATTTTTGAAGGGGGCCCGGTTTCGTGGGTATCATCCCCGGGCCACCAGGGCCTGCCAAGCCGCCTGCGGCCCCGCTGAGTTTGTCGCCGGTGGAGCCGGGGCGGGCCGAATTCTACCGGCATAAGCTCCCCATGACCCCACCGACCGCTGCAGCTTCCTCCCGTCCGGCCACCGGCACCGTGGCCTCCACCGCCCGGGCCGCAGGCCTGACCCCGCGGGAGCTTGCGGGCCGGCTGGCCGGCCTGTCGTTGGGCCAGCAGGTGTTCGTCCTGGCCATCTGGCCCTTCTTCGAGCAGCTCCTCAATTTCCTGGTCACCTACGTGGACCTGATCATGGCCGGTCACCTGGGGTCCCAGGCGGTGCCCGCCACCAACGCCATTGCTGTGGGCGGTTATGTCGAATGGCTGATCGGCCTGGTGCAATCGGCGGTCGGCATCGGCTCGACGGCCCTGATCGCCCGGGCGGTAGGAGGCCGGCACAAACGCCTGGCCAACTCGGCCCTGGGCCAGTCTGTGATCCTGGCTCTGGCCGGCGGGCTGGTCATGGGGGCGTTTGTTTTCACGGCGGCTCCCTGGATCGCCGGCTTCACACGCCTCAGCGGCCAAAGCCTGACTTTCTGCACCCAGTACCTGCGCATCATCGCCGCGGCCGCACCCATGAGCGCGGTGATTTTTGTCGGCGGCTCCTGCCTGCGCGGCTCGGGCGATACACGTACGCCCTTTCTGGTGCTGGTGGTGGTCAACCTGATCAACTCCACTCTGACCTACACCTTTGTCCGGGCCCCGGCCCCGCTGGGCGGGCACGAAGTGGCGGGGATCGCGGCCGGCACGTTCGTCGCCTACGTCGTAGGGGCTATTCTGATGGCCACGGTGCTTTTCCAGGGCTGGGGCGGCATCCGCCTGTATTGGCACCGCCTGCGGCCGCATTGGCACACCGCCCGGCGGATCATCGCCGTCGGTTTGCCCAGCATGGCCGAGATGTTCTTCGGTATGTGGATCGCCAACTTCATCGTGCTGCGGATCGTGGGATCGCTGCATCAGTCCGATGCCTGGGGAGCGCACATGATCGCGATTCGGGCCGAGGCCATCAGTTACATGCCGGGGTTCGCCCTGGGGATCGCGGCCGCCACGCTCTGCGGCCAGTACCTGGGTCTGGGCGACCCCCGGCGGGCCCGGCACGCAGTCATCCTCTGCTGG
>JAJXSS010000513.1 GCA_021784455.1 Planctomycetota bacterium | reverse complement strand
GGGTCATGCCCATGACGCAGCCGGGCATGTTCTTGTCGCAGCCCGGCAGCGTGATGACCGCGTCGTACCACTGGGCGCCCAGGACCGTCTCGATCGAGTCGGCGATGATCTCCCGGGACTGCAGCGAGTACGACATGCCCTCGGTGCCCATCGAGATCCCGTCCGACACACCGATGGTGTTGAATCGCAGGCCCACCAGGCCCGCGGCCTGCACGCCGTCCTTGACCTTGGCCCCCAGTTCCAGCAGGTGCATGTTGCAGGTGTTGCCTTCGTACCAGACGCTGGCGATGCCCACCTGCGGCTTTTTCATGTCCTCTTCGCTCAGGCCGCAGCCGTAGAGCATGGCCTGCGAGGCCCCCTGGCTGGGGGGCTGGGTGATGCGGGAAGAAAAGCGGTTCAGTTGATCGAGTGATAAGGCCATGGCCAATGGTAGGTCCGGCCCGGGCCGAACGTCTTGGAAATGGCGGCAATGCGGAATCGGTCGGAGTGTTCGGCCCGGGCCGAACCTACGCCGACCTCGGACGGGTCGCGTTCAGGATGATGTTGTCGTGGCCGGGCACGATAATGTCGGCAATCTCGATGGCTTCCCGGAAGCTCTCCTGGGCGGCCTGCAGGTCGTAACAACCCGGTAGAACCCGGCCGAATTCCAGGTGTTCCACCGTGGCGACGGCGTCGGAAGCGATGACGGCGGTATACGTCGGATGACTGAGCACCAACCCGCAGTTCCCGGGGGTGTAGCCCGGCAGGGGGAACAAATCCACATGGGGAGCCAACTGGTCCGGGGCGTTCTGAAAGCGGCGCAGAAGGGCGATTTCCTCCTGCAGCAGCCGTCGGGCGGGCTCCTCCGATTCCTGCTGGAAGCGTTCCACGAGCATCCGGCCGACCGTTTCGCGCTCCGTCTCGGCGATCAGCCAGCGGGCGTTGGGAAAGGCATCCACGCCGCGCCGATGGGCGGGCCGGAAGTTGGTCACAAAGACATCCGTCACCTTATCCGGGCTCAGGCCGGATCGTTCCTTCAGCCGCGGCGCCAGGGCCACGGCCGGCAGCCCGGGATCGACCACGATCACCCGGTCGTGGCTGCGGATCAGCGTGCACGTGGCATGGGCCGTCCGCGTGGCTGCCGTTTCCTCCCAAAGTTCGTGGTGGCTCAGGGCGCCGATGCTGATGATGCGAAAATCCATGCAGGGAACCAATCGTAGGTTCGGGCTGGCCCGAACGTTTTGGATTGTTGCAGGTTGTATCGTGTTCGGGCCGGCCCGAACCCGCTAATCCTTCAGGCCGTCCGTGTGCCGCCAGGGGATCTGCCCGCCTGAGTCCCGCTTCTTGTTCTTCAGTTGCTCCAGCACCAGAGGCGGCAGCAGCCGGCGCAGGCTGTCGATGTCCCCGCCGGTGGCGATCTGTTTGATCAGGGTGGAACTGGTGAAGGCGTACTGCTCGCCGGTCATGATGAAGACCGTCTCAATGTCGGCGATGGCCCGGTTGGTCAGGGCAAGCTGGAATTCGTAATTGAGGTCGGTCACATTGCGCAGGCCGCGGAGAATGGCCGTGGCCTTGATCATGCGGGCGAAATCCACGGTCAAGCCGTGGTACGGCTCGACGCGGACATTGTCTAGGTCGGCCACCAGTGCCCCGATCATGATGCGGCGTTCTTCCAGCGAGAACACCTCGCTCTTGCCCGGGTTGTGGCCGATGGCCACTACCAGCGTGTCAAACAGGTCCCGGCCGCGGCGAATCACGTCCAGATGGCCGTTGGTAATGGGATCAAAGGTGCCCGGGAACAACCCGATTTTGGGTGCCTGGCTCATAGGGAATCGAGTATATCAGCTTGCCGCCCGGGCCGGTCGGCGGGTGCAGGCCGGCCTTAGGGAAAACGCAAGTAGCCAGTCTGAATCGAGCCGCGACGGTGAGGGAGCGGTCTTCCTCCGGGTTGGCGGCTTGGAACGACCGCTCTTTCACAGTCGCGACTCGAATAGGCGTTCGCATTGAGACCGGCTTCTACCGGCTCTTATCTCCCCCCAGCTTACCCAAACGGTGCAGGCCGGCGCCGGCCACCATCGCCCACACAGAATCCCGCCCAATGGCTGGCCCTGGGCGCCCGGGAATGTTCTAGTTGATCAACAACGCACGCAGGGCGGGTGGCCGGGCAGTGGGCCCCCCGCGGACCAAGCCCCGCCCCCTGCACGCCGACCCGCCCCGCGTGCCCAAGACTCCCATTGACCCTGGATCGGGTCTCGCACCGGCTGCCTCCCCGGTCGAGACCCTTTCTTTTTTTTCGGCACGTTGGCGTCGGTTGGACGCCGCCTCAACTTCCGCCTAAGGCGTACAGAACCACGGCCGCCAGAATCAGGGTGGCCACCGCCAGGCGGCGGGCGTACACGTGGGTGGGGGCCGCCTTTTCCAGGTGGCCAAAACCGTAGCGGGCCAGCACCGCGCCCATGATGACGGATATCAGGCCGCGGGTGGATTGCAGGATGTTTCCGTACAGCACGCCCACCGTTCCAAAGCACGAAAACAGCAGCATCATCGCCGTCAGCCATGCCCCGGCAAACGGCGCCGCCCCCAGCCAGTCCCCGGCCTGGCGCGAGCCCATCCAGGGCAGCAGGCAGGCGCTGAGCGCCCCGCAGATCGCATAGCACAGCAGCGT
>JAJXSS010000085.1 GCA_021784455.1 Planctomycetota bacterium | reverse complement strand
TTCGGAGAGGTGATGGGCGGCGAGGGCGGGGATGGTGGAAGCGGCGGCCTGCTGGCAGGCGCGTTTGAAGGCGTCGAGCACATCGTAATCGACACCCGTCTGCTGATAGTTGAAGCTGGACATGCGGGCGATTATAGCAGGTCCCCCCCCCCCCCCGGAAACACCCCCGGAAATGCCCCCGGAAACATGGCCCCGAGTAACGTCTCTGGAAACCTGGCCCCCGGAAATGTCCACCCCGGAAATGCCCCGTCAGAAATTTTGGATACGGGTGCTGTAGTTTCGTCTTGGACGCAGGGGGCCCCCTGCTCTAGACTGACAGGCCAACCCGTTGGAGCCCCTCATGCTCAGCTTCGCCATTGCCGCCGACCATGCCGGTTTTCCCCTCAAAGCCCCACTGGTAAACCTTTTGCGGCAGTTGGGGCATACGGTGGTGGATTTGGGACCCCAGCAACCAGATCCCGAGGATGACTACCCGGATTTTGCCGCGGCGGTCGCCCGGGCGGTGCAGAGCGGGCAGGTGCAGCGGGGGATTGTGCTGTGCGGCTCGGGGGTGGGGGCCACGGTGGCGGCCAACAAGTTCAAGGGCGTGCGGGCATGCCTTTGTCACGATATCTACAGCGCTGCGCAGGGAGTCGAGCACGATGACATGAACGTGCTGTGCCTGGGCGGGCGGATCATTGGCCCCTCCCTGGCTGAGGCCCTGGTGAAGGGCTTTGCCGGGGCGGCGTTTTCCGCGGCGCCGCGTCACCTGCGCCGGCTGAAAAAGGTGCAGGCCCTGGACGAGGCCGCACACCCCTGAGGCGGGGGCACGCGACCCGCAGAAGCTGCAAAAACCTCTCGTCGGCCGGCGACCCATGGGCTAAAATCAAAGTGCCAACGCCCTTTAGCCCCGGGGTCGGGAGGTGTCGCATGATGCATGATTCGCCCGCACTGACCGAGAAGGAGTGGGCTCTGGTGCTGGAACTGGTCCAGCGCGAGCTCGCCGAGTTGCCCTCGGAGATCCATCACACGGATCGCTCGGCCTACCGCAAGGAACTGCACGACCGCCGGCTGCTGCTGCAGAACCTGCTGGACAAGCTGCATCTGACGCCCGCCGCCTGACCAGTCAACTGCGGGTTCTGGACCTTTCTTCACCGCCGACCCACGGGGGCGCGGCTCCGCGCCGGCCGTGGGCGGGGGCGGTAGCCCAACCTGCCAATGTCCGATAACTCCTCCCGCGGTGCTAAACCGCGCAACCGTTACATCCGATACCACCCTTGTGGGCGTCCCCTTTGCCGGGAGGGTTGCGCCGGAGCGCTGCGATGACCTTCTGGCAACGCATGTGGGCCCGGGGGATTTTTCGGTCGCATCGCCGTCGGCCAAGGGTGGTCGATGCGCCGGCTCCTCTCGAATCGCCCCGAGGCGGCGTTCCTTTCCGTACGGCCGTGGCTCCCAACCCGCAGAGTCGGTTGCGCCGGGTGGCGGCCATGTGTCTCGACGGTCGGGTGGCGGCGGCTGAGATCGAGTTGCATGCCTGGTGCCGCCAGGAGTCCTGCCCGCCCGCGGTGCGCACGCTTCTGGCCGCTCTCTTGGCCCGGCGCGGCTCGATCACCCAGGCTCGGGCGGTGCTGAACCACCGGCCCCGAAGCGAGATTAGCCGCGATATTGCCCAGGATGCCGCCTATGGAGCCCTGCTGGTGGTTCTGCATCTGGCCGATCAGATGCCGGAATCGGCCCGCCAGTTCGCCGCCGAGCTTTTTGCCCAGCATGGCCACGATCCGGCCATCGGGCCGTTTCTGCGGGCCTTGCAGCCGACGGGCATGGAGGAGATTCCGCCCGTCTGCGAAGCCCAGGCGGACCACCTGGCCGGGGAACTGCTGACCCGTCCGGAACTGCTCAATACGCTGGTCGTGGCCCAGCGGCTGGCCCCGCAGGCGGAGGATATCGCCCTGCTGCGGCGGGCCGGGCAGCGTATGGCCCCGGAGGTAAATACCGGTCGCAAGGGTCTGGCCTTGTGCCAGGGCATGGCCGAACTGGCCCTGCTGGCCGGCGATGCGGATGATGCCCGCCGTTGGGCGCACCGCGGCCTGAAGATCGACCCGTACTGTGCGGCCTTGGCCCTGGTGCTGAACCAGGTGGAGGATGATCCGGCGGTGGGCCCCTCGGCAGCGGAGGTGCTGGCTCAGGCGGCCCGTGCCAATCCGGATTACCCCGATGTGCTGACGGCCCTTATCCGCCGCACCCAGGCCGCGGGCCGCAGCGCCGATGCCCAGGCACACCTGAAGGCGTGGCTGCAGCGTGATCCGGCCAATCCCGCGGCCGATCACCTGCGCCAGGAACTTGCTGCATGAACCTGGACCAGACCCAAGCCGCCAGCCTTCACCTGGACCGCGCCACGGCGGCGTTTAACGCCCAGCAGGCCGATGCGGCCTGGAACCACCTGCGCCGCGCCCTGAACCTGTGCCCGGATCTGGCCGGTGCCCGGATTCTCGAAGCCCGCATCCATCTGTCCTGTCGCCGCCCGGCCCAGGCGCTGGCGGGCCTGGATGCCTTGGTTCAAGATCAGCCCGAACAGAATCGTGCCCCGGAGGTATGCCTCCTGCGGGCCCAGGCCCTGCTGCAACTGGGCCAATCCGATGCGGCAACCGGTCTGCTCGAAGATTTTGCGCGGCGATTCCCGGATGATGTGCGCCCCTGGCGCTGGCTGGCCGGCATCCATCTCGAGCACGACTGCGCCCCACAGGCCCTGGAGGCTCTGCATCAGGTGCTGAGGCTGGCACCCGGAGATCCCGCGGCCCGCCGGCTGATCGAGGATCTGGGGGCCCGAATCCATCCGACGATCACCGCCGATGCCCTGCTGCGGCGGGCCCAGCGCCAGCCATCGCCGCTGGAGCACCTGCGGGCGGCACGCCTGCTGGTTCAGGTCGGCCGCCTGCGTGAGGCCCTGGATCAGTACCTGTGGCTGACCGCGGGCCATGGTGAGGATGCCGCGCTGCTGGAAGAAGCCGGGGCTTTGGCCGATCAGATGGGCGAGGACTACCTGGCTCGGCATTGGCTGATGGCCGCGGTGGCACTGAAGCGATCCAACCAGGCCGGCGCCCTACGCCGCCTGGCCTGTGTTCACCTGCATGCCGGCAGTTTCGCCGCAGCCGCATTCTGGTTTTGGCGGCTGGCTCGCCGGGGCGACCCGCAGGCCCATGCCGGCCTTTTCGTAGGGGCGTTGCTCACCGGGCGCCGGCGCCTGGCGCAGCGGGCGGCCCAGGCCCTGGCCCGCCATTTGAGCCGCCAGGAGCGTCGCGCGGCCCTGACGGCCCTGTGGCGCGAGGCCGCCGCCGGTATCGAGCTGGCCCGCACCCGCTGCGGCGCCGACCCGATCCCCTCCGGCGACCGCGGCCTGCTGAGGCCTTTACTCGCCAAGGCCCGCACCACCCTGGCCGGCCATGCCCGCCAGTTCCCCCGCCGCGCCGATGTGCAATACCATCTGGCCGTGTGCCAGAGCGCCTTGGGTGAGGTTGCCCAGGCCAACCATGCCGTGGAGTGTGCCTTGGCCATCAACCCCCGCTATGCGGCCGCCCGTCGCCTGTGGTTCGGCCTGGCCCGGGCCCAGCGTCAGGCCGCGTGAGCCGGGGCTTACTTCTGCCACTTCCAAGCCACATCCGGGTCACGGTCAAACGCGCGGGCCGCCTGGTGCAGGCAGTGCAGGCACGCCCGGGCCTGAGGGTTGGCCGCGGCAGGGCGCGGTTGGGGCGCCCAGCTTTTCACCCCGGCCGGCCGGTCCTGAAGGCAGAGCGTGCACTGGAACTTCTGGGCCGCCGGAGCGTGGTGCGTCAAGGCCTGCTTCAGGCATTCCAGGCAGAGCACTGATCCGTGATGGCCTTCGATCATTGGGCGAACCTGATCCCAGTCCGTGCCGCAGAAATCGCAGGAGATGATGACGCCGTCCTTTTCCGTGCGTTGCATGGGCAATCGTAGGGGGGTCGCACCGGCCGCGCCGGAATGGATGGCCGGTCGCGCCACGCCCGGAGGGGGCGGCGCCCTTGCTAATCGCCGGCAAAGAGCAGGTGTACCTCGATCTCGAAGGGCTTGTGCAACTGCTTGAGCAGCTTGCCGGTGGCCCGCCACTCGTAGAGCGAGGCCAGCACGGGGCCATCCCAGTTCTCGTAGCCGGTGGAGGTAGTGAGTTCGGCGAAGATTACCTGTCCGCTCTTGTTGTCAAAGCGCAGCTTGGCCACCGGGTTGCGGGGAATCACAAAGCGGGCAACGGTGGTGATGCGGGGCACCACCGGCTTGATCTCGATGCCCCGGCCGGTGATCACAGCTCCGGGCTTCAGCGGCACATTGATGGGGTGGTCGGTCAGCATCACCGCGGGGCTTTCCGCATCTGATCGGGGCGACCCGCTGGGCTTGCCGCCTTCACCCTGGCCGGCCCCGCCGGGGGCCTGGGGAGCCAAGGGCCCGATGGAAGGCAGCCTGGTGATGAGGCGTGCCGGCGGGGGCGGGGCCAGCTCGGGGGGGGAGGGGTGGGCAGGGGCGGAAGGTTTGGTCGGGGGTGTAGGGGTCGGGAGCTTGGGCGCTGACGCCGGCGGGGGGGCGGGGGCTGGGGGCGGTGGCGCCATGGGGGCGGAAGGCTCCAGCCCCGTACCCGGCTGGGGCAGCATGGCCACCTGGCCCGCCGAACCTGGTGTGGCATGGCCGGTCAGTCCTGCCTGAGCGCCGCTATCCACTGGTGCGAGCGGCAGACGTTTGAGTCCCGCGGGGCTGGGCAGGGGCGCCGCGGCTGGCTGGGCGGCCAGGGCGGCTGGTACGGCAGGCTTGGCACGGGCGGAGGGCGGTGTGGGGGGCGGGGCCGGCCGGCCCGGCTTGGGTTGCTCGGGGGCGGCCGGTGGAGCCGCCGCCACCTGGGGGCGAAGCAGGGGAAGGGGCAGCAGCCCCGGCCGGCCCGAGGTCAGCGATGCGGCGCCCGGCGGGGTGGGCCTCAGGCCCGGCTGGCCGGGCAGGCCTTTCTCGGCATCGGCCCGCAGGGGTGCCCCGGCCACCGGCCGCACCGTCTTTTGCAGGGCCGGCTGCTCGGTCGGCCCCCTGGGCGCGACCAACTTCTGGAAATCGTTGTAAGAAATCCACGCTACGGTCACCCGTTCGGGGTCACCATTATCGCTGCCGATTCGGATCTTTTCAGAAGGCTTGCGGGGCGGCGGGGCGGGGTGGGCCGGCCTGGCCGCGGCGCGTGCCGATGGCGCGGGCTTTTCCGGAGCCATCCGCGGGGTTCTATCCTTCAGGGGCTGAGCCCGGGCCAGCATCTTGAGCATCGAGGTCATGGCCCCCTCCGCGGCCGGGGCGCCCGCCGCCGGGCTGAGGGTCGAGGACCTGTTGGCCAGGTCGCTGGCGCGTCCCAGGACCGCCACGACCAGGGGCAGGCCCACGGCATGCACCACCACCGCGATCACCGCGGCCAGCAGCAGCCTGAAAATGGGAGAACGGTCGGGCATGGCGCTGAATCGTTAACTCATTAACCCGTTAACTCGCTCTCTCGCTCATTCGCTCACTCGCAAAGCGGTCCCGGGGCCCGGCCGATCGTCTGCCGGATCAGCGAGCGGACGAGTGCAGCGAGCGAAGAGTCAACGGCTTGGCTAGGGCGTCTTCTGACCCACGATGACGAAATCGCTGATCCCCGCCCGCTGCACCCTTTCGATCAGACTGATGAGCAGCGGTCCGCGGTCGGTGTCGCCCTGGGCCTGCATGGCCAGATACACGCGCGGGTGGGGATTGTTCTTCTTCAGGTCTTGGAGACGCTGGTCCAACTGGGCGGGGTCCACCAACTGGCGGTTGAAGTAGAGCCGGCCGGTCTTATCCATGGTGATGGCATCCAGGTGGCCGCCGCGAGCCGCCCCCGAGCCGCTGGCCCCGGTGGTCAGGGCGGTCAGGCGCACGGGCAGTACATCCGCCTGGATCATCATGGCCACGCTGTAGATGAAAAACGTGAGCAGAACGAAAACCACGTCGAGAATCGGCGCGAGTTCCAGGCGGGGGGTGTAGTCGCTTCGACGAATCTGGTGCATGAGGGTATCTTATGTCCCATCGTGTGTTTGTGTGCTCTGGGTCAAGTCGTGGGGTTGAGTGAAGCCGTTCTGTCCTGGACGGTGTTTAATGTTGCCGTGGCGGCTCTGCTGCTGCTGGACCTGTTCGTCATCAACCGCAAGGCCCACGTGATCCATCTGGGCGAGGCCATCGCCTGGAGCATTTTCTGGGTGTGCCTGGCCCTGGGTTTTATCGCCGGCGTGTACTTCTGGAAGGGTCGGCCCCTGGCCCTGGAAACGCTCACGGGCTACATCGTCGAGCTTTCCATGAGCGTGGACAACCTCTTCGTGTTCCTGGTGCTGTTCACCTACTTTCAGGTGCCGCCCCGGCACCAGCATCGCCTGCTCTTCTGGGGCATCGTGGGGGCGGTCTTGATGCGGGCCCTGTTCATCCTGGCGGGCGTCACCCTGTTTGAGCGCGTGGAGTGGATCATCTACCTCTTCGGGGCATTCCTCATCTACACGGGCCTGAAGATGGCCTTTAAGAGCGAGGAACAGGTGCACCCGGAGAAAAACCCCATTCTGCGCCTGGCACGCAAGGTGCTGCGCGTCACGCCCGAGTACGTGGAAGGGCACTTTGTCACCCGCCGCGAGGGCCGGCTTTTCGCCACGCCGATGCTGGTGGTGCTCCTGGTGATCGAGTCCACCGATGTCATTTTTGCCACCGATTCCGTGCCGGCCGTGATCGGCGTGATGAAGCAGGCCGCCCGCAGCGATGCCTTCCTGGTCTATGCCTCAAATATCCTGGCGGTGCTGGGCTTAAGGGCCATGTACTTCGCTCTGGCCGGCCTGATTGAGAAGTTCCACCTGCTGCACTACGGCCTGGCCGCCATTCTCATCTTCGTCGGCGTGCGTATGTGCATCCCCGATTCCTACGACATCCAGACGCAGTGGGCGCTGGGGGTCATCCTGGGCCTTTTGGCGGCTTCGGTGGTCGGTTCGCTGTTGTTTCCCAAACGGCAGAGCCCTTCGCAGGGATAGACCAATCCCGAGCATGGGGGCCGCAGGGAATCGAGGCTTCCACCGGAGAAATGTGGCTTGTGGCCCGCCCGCGCCTGGTTTACGATGCTTTCGTTGTTTCGTTTTGCCCATTCTCATCTTGGGAGTCTTCACATGCCACGCCTTCTTACCTGCCTGCTGCTCTTGAGTGTCCTGGGTCTTGGGGCCGCCCCCGCCGTCGCCGCGGACATGATCGACAACCCCGCTTACCAGCAGTGGGCCCATTTCAAGGTCGGCTCGTGGAGCAAAATGCAGCAGACGATGAGTGCGCAGGATCAGGAGATGCACACCACCATCGAGCAGAAACTGACGGCCCTGGATGACACCAAGGCGGTGGTCCAGATGCAGGTCACGATGAACGTGGCCGGGCAGACGATGACCATGCCGGGGCACGCCATGACCATCCCCGCCAGGATCGCCAAGGATGACCAGAAGGCCCAGAAGGTCGAGGCCACCACCAAAGCCGGCACGGAGCAAGTCTCCGTCTCCGGCAAGACCATCCAGTGCCACTGGACCGAAGGCACGATGCGTTACCAGGGTTCCACCTTCCAGGGCCGCTGGGACACCAGCGCGGCCGTGCCCGGGGGCATGGTCAAGATGAACGGCACGGTAGAAGGCGATGGCCAGGGGGGCAAAATCGAGATGACCTTGCTGGACTTCGAATCCGTCAAGTAAGCGGCTGGCTAATCTCCGGCCGGCCGGGGTTGTTGAGTTGCACCAGACCCCGGGCCACCGCATACCACATCAGCAGACCCGCCATCAGCACGATGCCGATGTCGCGCAGGATGACAATCCCGGCGGCGGTCAGGGCGTGGGCCACCAGGAACGACCACAGCACGATCTCCGTCCAGCGTCCCAGGTTCAGGTCCCCGCGCTGGCGCCAGGTCAGGGCGATCAGCCCCAGCACCGGAATGGCGGCCATGGCGTAATAGTGGGGGTGGCTGACCGGGCTGGCCATGATGTGCACCAGAATCAAGGCGCCCACGAACAGGGTGATGGCGATTGGATCGTCGCCCTGGCGGCCCCAGCCGGCCGCCATCAGCGTCCCGGCGGTCAGAGCGGCGATGATGCTCCAGTGCACCCAGGGCAGCCAGGGTTCGGGTTTGCCGGGGCGCAGCGGCCGGGGCACATCCAGGTGCATCAGATTGTGCATCACCGTCAGGGGCGAATTGCTGTCGGTGGCGTTGATCTTGGTCAGTTCCCCGCTGCGCGACTCGTGGGTGGCGCTGGTGGCCCCGGCCTCCAGTACCTGGGTGTAGATCTGGCGGTAGGCGTGCCAGGTTCGCTGCGGGCCGATCACCGCTACCGGGATCACCAGCAGGCCGATGACCAGACCCACCAGGCAGCCCACCAGACAGCGGGCGTTGCGCCGCCACAGGGGGTACAGCAGCAGGAAGGCCGGGATGATCTTGAGGCAGATGGCCCCCGCCAGCCACAGGCCGGCCCGGAAGTGGCGGCGGCGGATGAGGTCGGCGGTGAAGCCGGCCAGAAGAAAGATCAGCAGCGGCCCGGTCTGGCCCCGGGCCAGGGCCCGGCCGATGGCGGGGATGCAGAACAGCAGCGTCAGCAGCCGCAGGCGCACCCACGGCCGCGACCAGGGCGCCGGCGGCCGGTCGCCCTCCAGGGCGTTGGCCAGCATGTGTACCCCCAGCACCGCCAGGGCGCTGCTGATCAGGAACCAGATGAACATGCTGAGTTGGAACGGCACGGCCCAGCCGGGATAAGTGATGGAAGCCGGGGGGTCGGCCAGGGGCATCAGCAGGATGGCAAACAGCGGGGGGTACAGGTAATGCCAGCCGTTGTCATCCGTGATCTTGTAGGCATCGTGCCCGGTGCGGAAGGCCCAGGCCGCTCGCAGGTACACATCCAGGTCGGTCTTGGTGCGGGAGGGCCGGCCGCGGAATCCCTCGGCAACCAGGGCCCGTTGGTGCGGGGTCAGCTTGCGGTCGGAAAAAGAGGCCCGGATGGCCAGGGCCGCGCCGAAGATCACCATGCCCACCAGCAGCGCGATCAAGCCGAAGCGCTCGATGGGCAGGGGCGGCTCGGCCGGCAGTTGCGGAGCTGAAGAGGTGTGGGCCATGGGGTGACTATGGTACTCGATAGGGCGGTGTCCACCGAGTCTTGGCTACAATCTGCGCCCATGGAAAACCAACTGCATTATTTTGATCCTGCCTGGATTGCCTCCCGCCGGGAGGTGCTGGAGGTGGATGTCTGTGTTTACGGAGGTACCGCGTCGGGCGTGGTGGCGGCCGTGGCCGCGGCCCGCCTGGGCCGCCGCGTGGTGCTGCTGAACCCCGGGCGCCATCTGGGCGGCATGACCACGGGCGGCCTGGGCTGGACCGATTTCGGACGCCAGTACGTGATCGGGGGCCTGAGCCGCCAGTTCTACCGCGCCGTCGGCCGGTTCTACGGCAAAGAGGAGGAGTGGACCTTCGCCCCCTCGGCCGCCCGGCACGTCATCGAGCAATGGGTCAAGGATGCGGGCATAGCGGTCCATCCCTGTCAGTATCTGGAGAGCGCCCAGCGCCAGGGGAACTGCCTGCGTGCGGTGACCATGCTGGGCGGGCTGACGGTGCGGGCCCGGCAATTCATCGATGCCACCTACGAAGGAGACCTGATGGCCCGGGCGGGAGTGTCCTTCACCGTCGGCCGCGAGGCCAACAGCCGCTACGGAGAAACGCTGAACGGCATCCAGGTGCACAAGCACCACCAGTTCTCCCACCCGGTGGACCCCTACGTGCAGGAGGGCGTGCCGGCTTCGGGCCTGCTGCCGGGCATCATCGCGGTGGACCAGACGGCCCATCAGGGCGAAGGTGACCACCGCGTGCAGGCCTACAACTTCCGGGTCTGCATGACCGATGACCCGGCCCTGAAGATCGCCTGGGCTAAGCCGGCCGGTTTCGACCCCCGGAATTACGTGCTGGCGACGCGCTGGTTCAACGGGACCAAGGACCAGTACAACGAGCAGCTTCCGGGCTTTGACCCCGCCCATCCGGGGGTCCCCCGGAAATTTGATGTACTACCCACCAAGACCCCCGGGGGGTTCCGCAAGACGGACACGAACAATCACGGGCCGGTGTCCAGCGATTTTATCGGGGCCAGTTGGGACTGGCCCCTGGCCGATTACCCCGCCCGCGAGCGGCTCTTCCAGGCCCACGTGGCCTACCAGCAGGGCTTTTACTGGCACTTGGCGTTTGATTCTGCCATCCCCGCCCGCTACCGCGAGGCCTACGCCGCCTGGGGCCTGCCCCGCGATGAGTTCGAGGATACGGCCCATTGGCCGCACCAACTCTACGTCCGGGAAGGCCGGCGCATGGTCACCGACTATGTGGTGACCGAGCACGATTGCCGCGCCACCCGCCGGGCCCGGGAATCGGTGGGCATGGGCTCATACAACATGGATTCGCACAATTGCGTGCGTTTCGTCAAGCAGGAAAACGGCCGGGCGCGCGTGCTCAACGATGGGGATGTGCAGGTGCCCCCCACCGACCCCTACCCCATCCCTCTGGCCGCCATCGTGCCCGTGGAAAAAGAGTGTGCCAATCTGGTGGTACCGGTGTGTTTTTCGGCCTCGCATATCGCCTACGGCTCGGCCCGCATGGAGCCGGTGTTCATGGCCCTGGGCGAATCAGCCGCCTACATCGCCGATCAGGCTCTGGCCGAAGGCCGCCCCGTACAGGCGATCGACTACCCCAGCCTGCGCCAGCGCCTGCTCAAGGCCGGCCAGGTGCTGGAGACCCCGGTCCGGCAGTAGGTTCGGCCCCGGCCGCTACTTCACCGCCACGCGCACCGGTTTGGATTTGCTGGTGGGGGCCGGCAACTGCGTACCCAGCAGAGTCAGCTTGAACTCCAGGCTCTTGGACATGTCTAGGAGCGTGGTTCGGCCCAGGAATTCCTTGATCTGGCCGCGGATGGGCTTCCACTGATCGTGGTGCGGGCAGGGCTGCTTGTCATCGCACTTGGTAAAGCCCACCACGCAGCGGTCCAGGCCCTCCGAGCCGTCCACCACGTTCACGATGTCATACAGGGTGATCTTGTCGGCCGGCCGGGCCAGGGCAAAGCCGCCGCCGCGGCCCTTGGCACTGACCAGAAGGCCCTTGCGGACCAGATCCTGGAAGATCTTGGCCACAAAATGCCGCGGCAGGTCGCTGCCCTCGCACAGTTCATCCAGAAGGACGTAGCTGTCGGGCCGCAGCAGTGTCAGGCGGGTCATGGCACGGATGGCATAGGCACAGGCGTTGGAGTAGATCATGCGTTTTGAGCTCCCTTAGAGGCGGTTGATACTCTGCGGCGGGTGCGGTTCTTGACGAGCCAAGGGGCGTTTTCCCCCTCAGGAAGGCAAGCGGCTCGGATGGGGCCATTCCCTCTCCTGCCAGCGAACATCAAGGTATTCTAGCCCCGTTGTCCGATATGATAGGCCAGCTCCCAGCCCGGAGGCGATTTCCATGGCTTCGAAGATCAAACGCATCGGGGTGCTCACTGGCGGGGGGGACTGCCCGGGGCTGAACGCCGTGATCCGGGCCGTGGTTAAATCGGCCATCCGTCGCTATGAACTGGCGGTGGTCGGCATCGCGGATGGCTTTCTGGGGCTGGTCGAAGACCGGATGCACGACCTGACTTGGGACAGCGTCTCGAATATCCTGACCCAGGGCGGCACCATCCTGGGCACCAATAACAAGTGCGACCCCCGGCGTTTCGCGGTGCCCGCGGAGGGCGGCATCCGCTATGAGGACCGCACCGCCATCTGCCTCGACCACATCCGGCGGCACAAGCTGGATGCCCTGATCATCATCGGCGGGGATGGGACCATGACGGTGGCCTCTCACCTGGTCGGCCAGGGCATCAACTGCATCGGCGTGCCCAAGACCATCGATAACGACCTT
>JAJXSS010000512.1 GCA_021784455.1 Planctomycetota bacterium | reverse complement strand
GCGCTACTGGGCATGCTGACCGGCATCGGCGGAGGCATCGCGCGCGATCTGCTCGTCGCCCGAACACCCGTGGTACTCCGGAGCGATCTATATGCGCTTGCCGCGCTTGCAGGCGCGGCGCTCGTTGTCGTCGGACATGGACTGAATTGGCCGGTTGTCCCGACCGCTATCGTGGGGGCTGTTGTGTGTTTCGGGCTTCGCCTGATGGCGATCCGATTTGGATGGAATCTACCAGCCGCCCGGCCGATCGAAAGCGGGGAAGAGGATGGTAAGAGTGAATGATGACCCCGGCGTGTTCGCCTGCTCCTGATTCATAAGCTGTTCTCCAACGGCATCTGCAGGTCACCTGGAGGGGCCAAGACGGCGAAGCGGCCTTTGGACATGGCCTAGAACCCAATGCGGGCATGAGACGGATGCGCCCTAAGATCGGCTCTCCTACCTCCAACTTTCTTCCTTGAGGTTTTCGGTAACGAATTCACGAAAGGGTGGAGCGGAGCGGATATTGATTCCCATGAGGGCTGCCGTTTCAGTGGCAGTCAGATCAAGCGCAAAGCAACCTGTGCAGCGACGGCTGTAGGCATAATGAACGCTGAAACTTTGCCATTCAGGCCTGAGTTTTAGTCCCCTTGGGCACTGTGAGCATGATCGAGGCTATGGCCACTGCAACCATCAGCACATTGAAGCCCAGCGCAACGATGGCGGCCTCCCGTACGGCCAGGTTGTCTTGGCGGCCGAGGAAGGTGATTACGCCATCAAGCCACTTTGCGCTCGCGCTGTCGCCGCTGAGCGTGCTGAAAATGGCGGCAGAAATCGCCACACCAAAAGCGGCGCCGAGCGACGAAGCCATCTTGTAGATGCCCAAACCCGAATCCGTCTGGGCAGCCGGCAGGTTCGATAGCGCGGCATCGGTCGAGGGCGTGGCGTAGAATGCCAGGCCGACACCGAACAACGTATATCCGACGCTCGCGAGAATCCTGTAGTCCGGCAGCAGCAGGTTGGCGGGCGACACCAATAGAATCGCCAAGCCCGTGATCAGACAGCCCCAGATCATCGACTTGCGCGGGCCAATGCGTCACGTCTGCTTCTTGGCATGTTGTGTTTGGCTAGGAAAACACGAGGTGCCAGCAACAAAAATCAAAGGGGGTTGGGGTGGGATCACCGGTTCAGGTCATCCAGAAACTCCGAGGCTGGCCCCCCACTGGTCACCAGGAGTTGGTCGCGGGCCCGGGTACAAGCCACGTAGAGCAAGTGGCGCTCGGTGTTGTAGACCTCTTCGAGATCGGCATCATCTGCTGCAGTCTCAAGGCGCGATTGAAGGGGAATCACCTCGTCGTCGCAGGCCATCACCACCACGGCCCGGAATTCCAATCCCTTGGCCAGGTGCATGGTGCTGAGGGAAGCGTGGCCAGGTGTCGTTTCCAGGCGGTCGTCCAACACCTTGAAGGGCATCCCGGCCTGGGCGGCGGCTTCCTTGGCGCGGGGGAGTTCGGCTTCCGAACGCACGAAGATCCCCAGCTCGTGAGGCTGAAAGTTCTCATCCAGCCTCGCTTTCAGCCAGGCCGCCACCGTGGCGATCTCGCGATTGGGCGAGGCATGGGGCTGAACCAGCGGCGTGGGTCCATTGAACACGGACACGGTCCCTAGGCGGGATTCAGTGTTGCCATCCACGTCCGACACCTCTGGCCCCAATAGGCGGTCGGCTTGCATGCGGATCTGGTGCGAGGTTCGGTAATTGATCTGGAGGGTCCGGGACCGCCCGCGAATGTCCACGCCCTGGGCCTTCCAGGAGAAGGGCTGCTGGAAGATACGTTGACCCAGATCCCCCGCGAAAAACAGGGCCTCGGGGCGCGACCCACCCAGGGCGGCCAGGAACCGGAGCTGGGCCACGCTGATGTCCTGGGATTCATCCACCACGGCATATTCAAAGGGCGGATGCTTGCGCTGGCCAAGATCCGTCGTCAGCGTTTGGAATACCTCGGACAGGGTGACCAGTCCTTGGGCCTTCAGGATCTTTCGAGCTTCCTGGAAGACGGCCCAAACCTTTTGGCGCTGAGCCTCCGGAAGTCGGACCTTCCGGCCCAACCGCTTGGCATCCCTGTAGGCCTCCCATGACTCCACCTGCCAGGCATCGACGATGTCGGCCCACTCCGAGACCAGGAAAGGGAGTGAAAAGCCGGAAGTGCCTGTGCTGGCCAGGGCCGCTTGGAGGGCCTCGTGGACCTGGTCCCGGCTGGCCAGGGTAGCTTTGCCATGGGCCGTTTCATACAACCTCAGGCCGAGGCTCGGCAAATCCTCGACGTCTATTCGTTCTCCCAGCCGGGGCTCATGGCTGATGAGCCGACGCAGCTTGGCCCGCAAAGCATGGGCCAAGGTTTCCGAGAAGGTGGTGAGTAGCACTCGGCAGTCGGGTTGGCTGCGGGCGAGGAAGACTGCCCGGTGCAGGGCCACGATGGTCTTGCCGGTACCGGCGGAGCCGGAAACCCGGGCCGGGCCGTTGAAGTTGCGTTCTACGATCTGGCGCTGGGCCGGGTGGAGGAAGATGGTCCAATTGTCCCAAGGGGCGTCCAGGGCCTGGGCCAGTTCGTCCGCATTGTTCATGACCCGGAAGCGGCGCTGCGCATCGGGATGCTCGAAGGGGTCCACAGCGGCCAGGG
>JAJXSS010000511.1 GCA_021784455.1 Planctomycetota bacterium | reverse complement strand
GGAGTGGGAGTTGTCGCCGCAGGAACTGCTGCGCGGGGTCACGGATGAGCGGGGGCAGGCGCTGAAACCCTTTCCGGGGGCCATCGAGCGGCTGGAGATGTACGACCAAGACACGGGGGATGTGTGGGTGATGTACCGGATCCCCTATGCGGCGGGAGGGTGAGGGAGTGGCAGAGGGCCGATTTGAGATTTGAGATTGAAGACTTGGCGGCCGCGGGCGCGGCCGTTGGCACCGAGGTGGAGGTAAGGAGCGGTCTTGAGTCTGCCATCCAAGCCCGCAGTCTGAACTCACTTCACATCGTGGAATTCAATACCGTTGCGCTGGAGCAGGGTGCCCAGGGTGCGGTAGAAATTGGCCACGGCGGAGTTGTAGTCGGTCAGGGCCTGGACTTCCTGGGTTTCGGCATCGGCCAGGCGCTGCTGGGAATTGAGTTTGAGGTCGAGCAGGAATTCGGGGGTCAGCTCGACGCCGACCTCTTCCTGGCGTTCGATGGCGCGCAGGTTGTCGGCGGCGGCGCGGCGGGCGGCCCGGGCGGCCCCGATCAGTTCGTAGGAAGTGATGAGGGTGCGCATGGTCTGTTTAACCTGCAGCACGACATCCTGGGCCGCCTTTTCGTAGGTCACCACGGCCTGTTCGCGTTCGAGGGTGCGCTGCTGGTAGAGGGCTTCGGGGCCGCGGTTGCCGATGGGCACCTGGAACTGGCCGGCCAGGAGGTAGTCGATGTAGTTGCCATCGGTGAGCGAGCCGTAGGCCTTATCGATCGAACCGTTGTCGGAGCCGGTGTCGGAGGTGGGGGACACGCCGTTATAGCGCAGGGTGGCTCCGATGTTGAGCTGGGGCAGGCGGGCGTTGTCGGCCACGCGCTGGCGTACGGCGGCGTCCTTGATCTGGAGCAGGGCCTTTTGCAGTTCGGGCCGGTCGCGCAGGGCGGTGGTCACGGCGTCGAGGAGGCTGAAGGTGATGGGCAGGTCGGCCGGGGTGTCGGAGGGGAGGATCAGGGTTTCGCCGGCCAGGGGCAGGTTGGGCGAGCCCAGCAGGCGTTTGAGGGTGTCCGAGGCGTTGCGCACATCCTGGCGGGCGCGGATGACCTCGGCGCGGCGCAGTTCCACGAAGGAACCGGCCTCGGTCTTGCGTACCGGGTTGACGTCGAAGCCCTCCCGCTGCTTGATGCGTTTGTAGTCTTCCAGGGTGCGATCCAGGAGGCGTTGCTGAATGAGCAGGCGCGACTGGGCGAAGTAGAGCTTCCAGTAGTCGCTTTCCACGGTGGAGACGACATCCAGGAGGGTGGATTTGAGGTCGGTGAGGGACTGGGCTCGGGCGCTTTGGGCCAGCAGGACCTGGGCCCGGTTGACATCCTGGCCGAAGCCCTGGAGCAGGGGCTGGGTGATGCCCACCTGGAGGGAGGCATCGTAGTAGGTGAAGGGGGAACTGCCGAAGGTGCTGAAGATGCTGGGTTCCTGGGCGATGCGGTTGAAGACGGTCTGGGCGGTGATGGTGCCGCCGGTGGTCAGCAGTTTTTTGATGCCGGTGGTGACGTTGAGGGTCTGGGACTGCTGGTCCCCATAAGCGCCCGTGCCGGGCTGGGGGGTATCGAGGTCATCGTAGCTGAGGTTGCTGAACAGGACGGCGTCGAAGGCGGCCTGGGCCTGGGTGACCTGGGTCTGGCTGATGGCCGGCGAGAGGCGGGCCTGCTGCACATCGACCGAGTGCTTGACCGCCATGTGGATGGCCTGCTGCAGCGAGAGCAGGACGCCCGGGGCATTGGAGTGGCCCATGAGGTCGCGGCCGGGGAGCAGGGGCTTGCCCAGGTAGGACTGGGCGCCGGAGATGCGGTCGAGTTCGGCGCGGCGCTGAGGGGACAGTTCGGCATCGACCTCGGACTTGGTGCGCTGCAGTTCGATGACCGGGCCCGAAGCCACGCTGTCCACGAAGGCCCGGTTAGAGGCGATCAGGGCATCGTGCAGTTCTTCTTCGGTGGTCCGATCCATGGGGCCGGCGCAGGCGGCCAGGGCCAAAGCCAGCAGACCGGTGGTCAGACCCAAGATACGGCGGAGCGGGAGGGTGGCCATGGTCGCCGAATATAACCACCGGGCGGGGGGGGTCAACGTGGCCTCTTGTCCGTGCCGGGCGGCTATGGTCGCGGCGGACGGAATCGGCTAGAATCTTTGACTTTCCGGCCAGAGCTATTGAAGGAGCTTCTATGACCCGTCCCATGACCATGACGGAGAAGATCATTGCCGCCCACGCCGGCAAGGCCGAGGTGGCCCCCGGACAGAACGTCTGGGTGAACGTGGATGTGCTGATGACGCACGATGTGTGCGGGCCGGGCACGATCGGCATCTTCAAGGAGCAGTTCGGGGCCAACGCCCGCGTGTGGGACACCCAGCGGGTGGTGATCATTCCCGATCACTACATCTTCACGGCGGATGAGAAGTGCCACCGCAACGTGCAGATTCTGCGCGACTTCGTGAAGGAGCAGGGGATCAAGTATTACTACGATCCCGACTTTGTGAAGGGGTCGGGGATGCCCAGTCCCTATAAGGACCCGACCCAGACCCACTACAAGGGCGTGTGCCACAAGGCCCTGCCCGAAGAGGGGCACTGCCGCCCCGGCGAGATCATGCTGGGCACGGACAGCCACACCTGCACGGCCGGA
>JAJXSS010000510.1 GCA_021784455.1 Planctomycetota bacterium | reverse complement strand
GTGGGGGGGATCTGGCCGGTCCCCAGCCGGGCTGCTTTTGGCCAGCTTGATGACCTGCACGGCTGGTCATCTGCGCAGGTCGATATGCGTTTTAGCTACAAACCCCAGAACCCCCTCTATCTGGTCGCGGTCCGCACTTACCGGTTGGTGCAACCGCACACAATCTCTAACTCGTCGGCCTACGGTGGCTGCCGGAGCTGGGTCCCGCTGATTCCGGGCGATGCCGTCGATGATGCCGGCGCCGGCCCGGTTCTGGACGATGCGGTGTTCGCCGCCGTTGTACGGCGGATCAGTGATGCGATGACCGGGCCGGGGTGAAGCTCTCTGGCCCTTCGGGCCACGAAACCACCCATGGCGTAGTTCATCGCTTCACGATGGTGCCTTTGTGACTTCGTGGTTCGCTTTTACTCGTACTTCACCCACTCCAACCACAACCCCTCCGGCGGCAGCGTGGGCCCGGCCAGCCGGCGGTTCTTTTCCATCAGCGCCTGATCGACCTGTTCCGGGGGCATCGCGCCCCGGCCGACTTCCACCAGCGTACCCACGATGATTCGCACCATGTTGTACAGAAATCCGTTGGCGCTGATGACCAGATGAATCTCGTGGTCCGCCGACACGTCCTCGACCCTGGCCGCGAAAATGGTGCGCACGTTCGATAACCTGGGGCTGCCGGCCGCGCAGAATGAAGTAAAGTCGTGCTCGCCCACCAGTTTTGCGGCCGCGGCGTTCATCTGGTTCACATCCAGCTTCCACCACGAGTGGTAGACGTATTTCCTAAGGTGCAAGGGCCGGTGCGGGCTGCACAGGATGCGGTAGCGGTACTGTTTGGTGACCGCTCCCGAAATGGCATCGAAGCGGGGGGACGCCACACACGCCGAAAGCACCTCCACATCTTCCGCCAGGCGGGCGTTGATGGCATCGGGAATCCGCTCCACCGGGATGCGCGTGGCCGCATCGAACTGCGCCACCTGCCCCAGGGCGTGCACCCCGGCATCGGTCCGGCTGGCGCCGACGACTTTTACCGGCTGCTGCAGAGCCGCGATGGCCGAGGCCTCCAGTTCGCCCTGGACCGTCCGCAGCCACTCGCCCTCGGGCGTGCGCTGCTTCTGCCAGCCGTGAAAAGCCGCCCCGTCATAGGCCACCACCAGCCTGTAGCGCTGCCGGGGGAGTTCCAGCATAGGTGTGTTCGACGCTTCCATGCCGGCCAGCTTACCAGTCTGCGCAGGCCGTGCGGCGATTTCCCCGTTCGTCCGGTTCCGCTCGCAGCGGGTGGAAACTCACCTAGGCGGCGGTCGTTTTTATCGGACTTTCCCCAAGTTGCCCTGTTTGCCTATCTCTCCTACAGGGACTGCGATGCGGTTTCAATTTCATATATTGCTCAAAACTCTTGGCTTAGGGCTTGACCGGGAGTGGCGTCCCTGTAAATTCCATAGGGGTGTGGGAGAGTCGCGACCGGGAGATTCTTGGGCCTTTGGAGATGCTGATGAAACGGGCCTTGATCATCATGGGGTTGGGGTTGAGCGTAGCCACGCTGACCGCCTGTGGCGGTGGCTCAGGTGGCGGCTCTGGAAGTAGCGGCAGCAGCAGTTCCAGCACCACGGCGACCGTAAGTGATCCACCCAGCACGCCGGTCGATCCCGGCGGTGGCGCGGGGGGCACCGGGGGGAGCGGCACCATTACGGATCCCGGTGGGTCAGGCAGTGGGGGAGGTACGACGACCGACGGTGGCTCCGGAGGTTCCGGCGGGTCCAGCTTCCCCGTGGTTCTGCCCACAAGCGGCGACGGTGGAAGCAGCAGCGGTCCGGCCTTCAATGATCCTCCTTCCCCGGGCACCGCTGTTCCCGAGCCCTTGACCACCACCCTGGCCCTGGTGGCCCTGGCCGGCCTGGGATGGCGTGTCACCCGGCGCCGAGCTTAAGTCCCGTTGGGGTTCGGCCTGCGTCGCGTCGCTTTCAAGCACCGGCCGGCCAGGCCGCCTGGGGTGTTTGGCGGCGTCCCCTCGATTATTCACGCGCCCTTGATACTTGCCGGTGCGCGGAATAGTGTTGGTTCTATGACTTCCCTTGCTGCCCATGAACCCAGCGCACCAACCCCCGTCCAGTCAGCCGTCGCGATCCGTGGCTTGACGCACCGCTATCCCAAATCCCAGCGGCCAGCCCTGGATGGGGTCGACCTCGACATCCCGGCCGGCACGATGTTCGGCATCCTGGGGCCCAACGGTGGAGGCAAATCCACCCTGTTCAGGATCATGACGACGCTGTTGAGGCCCACGGCGGGTTCCGTGGCCATTTTCGACGCCGACGTCCTGACCCGTCCCGCTCTGGTGCGGCGCTACCTGGGCGTGGTCTTTCAATCGCCCAGTCTGGATGATGAACTGTCCGTGGCCGAAAACATGCGTCATCAGGGCCATCTATACGGCCTGGCCGGCCGGGAGTTGACCGAGCGAGCCTCGGTCCTCCTGACCACGTTCGGCCTGGCCCAGCGCGTCCGTGATCGGGCCGGCACGCTCAGCGGCGGGCTGAAACGCCGTGTCGAAATCGCCAAAGCGCTATTGCACCGGCCGCGTCTCCTGGTGCTCGATGAGCCGACCTCCGGCCTGGATCCCACCGTGCGGCAGGATCTGTGGCGCTGCCTGACGGAACTGCGTGACCGCGACGGCATGACCATCGTGCTGA
>JAJXSS010000509.1 GCA_021784455.1 Planctomycetota bacterium | reverse complement strand
TTGACCCACCCTACGGCGCGAATTGTCCGGTGATTGTCCGGATATGGTTGAGCCGATATGCTCGCTACAATGAAAATACGGGAGGTGCTGAAACTTCTGGGGGATGACGGCTGGTATCTGGATCGAACGCGCGGCAGTCATCGTCAGTTCCGCCATGCCGCCAAGAAGGGGACGGTAACTGTGGCCGGGGCGCTCTCAGACGATTGACATCCCAAGACCCTCAAATCGATCCTGCGGCAAGCCGAATGGGAGAAATCATGAATCGGGTGAAGCATGAATACACGGTGATTTATGAGAAGGGGGCACGCAACTGGTCGGCATATGTGCCGGATTTGCCCGGCTGTGTCGGCAGCGCCAAGACCCAGGCCCAACTGGTCCGCGTGATGCGCCAGGCCATTGAATTTCATATCGAAGGGCTGGTCGCCCACGGCGAAAAGGTGCCCGAGCCAACGATTGAGGCTGGAACCGTGCGGGTGGTGGCGTAGGGTCGCTGTTTCGCACCGGGAAATGGGCCAGGGATCAACAGACCCCACGATGCGGGCATCGCTGCGCGGCGCGGCCCGAAGAGCCCATTCCGGGGCCGAGGGCCGGGGGCCGGGGGGGGCCGCCCGCGCTTCAATACACTTCATCGTGGGTTCCAACCGTCTCCAGCAGAACGGCCGGTTTGCCTTGGTATTTCGTGAAGGAAAAAACCACCCGAAGGTCATACCCGCCCGAACAGGCCCACGAGTCCTTGTGTTTGCCCTTGAGTTTGTGGGTCTTGAGTTGGGGGGCGTAGGGGGCCGCTTCCAGCAGTTGCAGGGCGTGCAGCAGTTGGCCGGCCAAGTCCGGGCGCTTGCGCAGCAGGCGCCGGGAGTCGCGCACAAAAGCCGAGCTGCGCAAAAGCAGATGACTCACCCCGTGATCTCCCGCATCAGTTCCTCGGGCGTCACGGGCTTGCAGCGGCCACGACGATGCTCGGCCCGGGCTAAGCGGATACTGGCCGCGACCCGGCGGCGTTCATCCTCCGCCAGGCGCTGACGCACCACCTCCACCAGGCTCTGTCGCTCATCCAGAGACAGGCGGTCGATCATCTCCACGAGGTCGGCAAATCGAACAGGATGCGTGGTCATCGTCGCGTCTCCTGTCCACAGTATATTCGCCGGGCGGCCGGGGTGCTCGGCCGAGCCCGGAAAAGGTGTCAGCCCGAAAAACGGGCCACAGATCAACAGGCCCCACGGTGCGGGCCTTCCCGCGAGGTTCCGGCCCGAGGAGCCACTCGGGGAGCCGGGGCGGGGGCGGCCCCTTCCGGGGGGGCCAGAGGGCCGCTCTGGGTGAATGCAGGGGAAACACTGGATAGCTTGGGGCTGCAGGCGAATTGGCGGGACAGGAGGTGGGTTGAAAGACTTGAACCACCCTACCAGACGGCAGTGCCGGCCTTTCAGGCCTGAAGCAGGAAGTAGAGAAAGATCGCGGCCTCCGCAACCCACGGCTGGGGCTGCGCCCTGCGCCGTGGGCTAACTTCTGACGACCCCTGCCGGGGTCAAAGAGGTGGGTCCGACCAGATCCCGATGCGCATCGGGACCGGGATGACCCGCCCTACGGCGCTTCTGGATAGAGCACGCGTATCACGGAAATCCCGCGGAAATCGTCCAATGAATCGGACTCAGACGCCTTCGCCAATTCCTCCTCGGTAAGAGCGTAGACAATCCTTCCGATATCCTCACCATGCCGAAGATGCCAGAAGCGAAGAGCATCAAAGGCGCTTTCACCACACAAAGAACGCGCGTAATCGCACACAGCCGAGCATACAGCGGCTGCGGGCCTGTGGGTGGCGGGCGCCTTCGGATCAGGCGCTTTCCCGGGCGGACATCCGCGGCAGGCGGCGCCCAGAGCGACTGCGACGAGGACAACGGCCTCCAGGGGATACCCGGATCTAGCCGCGGCGACCTCCAGCCGTCGCCGCTCATCCTGGGTCAGGTTGGTGGTTTTCAGTGTATAGCGCATGGCCACGCGATCCGGATTACCTCGACGGGCCGGCACGAACGATCTTGCGAACGAAACGCACGCGGCATCATTGTTCACGGTCCCGGCCAGTGGTCAAGCGGAAGAAACGCAGATCAAGGGCCAGTGGATATTGCAGGGGGCCGGGTAAGGGATACTGGACATTGTTGGGAGGGCGAAGAGGTGGGTCCGAAGACTTTACCCACCCTACCAGATGGCAGTGCCGGCCTTTCAGGCCTGAAGCAAGAAAAGGGGAAAGAGGGAGGCGGCGTTCCGGGGCCTTACGGCCCCGGCTACCGGTGAGTTCCGGCCCGTTGGGCCTGGAGGCAGTGGCCGAGGAGGCGGTGGTCGAGTGGCCGAGTGGTCAAGTGATCGAGTGGTCGAGGCGGTTTGCGAGGGCGCCCGGTTCCACAAAGGCGGCCTGAGACGCGAGCCCCCCGGATCCCGCCCCAGGATCCCGCCCCCGGAGCCCGCACCCCATACCCCAGACCCCGCACCCCGGGCCCCATCCTAGCGCTCTGGATTGATCATCTTCACCGTCATCCCGCGGTGGACCAGGCTGGCCAGTTTCAGGGCATCCCAGTTGGTCAGGCGGAAACAGCCGTGGGAGCCGGTCTTGCCGATGAGTTCGGGTTTGGGGTTGCCGTGGATGCCATAGCCGGGCAGGCTCAGGCCGATCCAGCACAGGCCCAC
>JAJXSS010000084.1 GCA_021784455.1 Planctomycetota bacterium | reverse complement strand
GGGCCGCCGCCTCGCTGCGATCGTTGTCGAGCGTGCCGGTGGCGTGGGCGGTGATCAGGTCGATCGCCTCGGCCGCGAGCCCCGCATCGGCCAGGGCCCTTTGCATGGCCAGAACAGCTCCCCGCCCGGCCGGGTGCGGTTGGGTCAGGTGATGGGCATCCGCGGACTCGCCGAAGCCCATCAGCCGCGCCAGGGCAGCCGCCCCGCGCTTTTGTGCCTCGGCCGCCCGCTCCAGGATCAGCACGCCATAGCCTTCCCCCAGTTTCATGCCCGGCCGATCCAAACCAAACGGCCGGGGGGAGCCTTCCGCCACGAGACGCAGACTGTGGAAGCCTGCGTAGGCGTATTCGCTGATGGGGTCGTAGCCTCCGGCGATGACCAGATCCGCTTCCTTCGTCTGCAGAAGCGTCGCCCCCAGGGCAATGCTGGTCAGGCCCGAGGAACAGGCCGCGCAGGTCGTTACCGCCGTGCCCCCGATGCCCAGCCCCTCGAGCACCTGCACCAGCACGGCCGAAGCCTGGAAACGACGCAAGGCGCCCAGATCCCGGGTCCGAAAATACACCCCGGCGCTGCGCATGCCGTGCAGGGTGGTGCCCATGACCGCGCTCACGCGCGGGGGCGCGTAAGGCACCGCGTGCGGATCGATCCCGGCCGAGCCCAGCGCTTCCATGACGGCATGCCGCAGATAGCGCACCTCGCGCGGGGCCTGCGGCAACTCATCGGCCGGCAGAGGCGGTGCCTGCCCGCCGCTGCGCAGGTCGGGGGGCTGCTGCTCCAGGCCGGTCAAGGGGCCCAGGCCGCTGCGCCCGGCGCAGATGCCTTCCCAGGTGGACGCGCTATCCCGCCCCAGGGCCGTCACCAGCCCGCAGCCGGTAATCACAATGTCGGGAGCGTTACGCATCGGGGTTCACGGGGGGGCCGGCTCGGTCTTCCAGCCACACGGAGTGCAGCATCAACCACTGGTCCGGGTGGGCCAGCACCTGTTTCTGGATGGTCCGGGCCAGGGCCAGCAAGGCCGGCGGCACAGCGCAGGAGCCGGGGCCCACCTCATCCCCGCCCACGTCGATGGCCGGTTCGATGATCAGGTCCACCGTGCCATCGGCCTGGCGAGGGGCGAAGACCGGTACGATCGGGGCGCCGCTGAGGGCGGCCAGTTTAACCGGGCCCAGGGGCAACTCGATGTGCCCGCCGCAGAAGGGCACCGCCACACCCCGGTGCCCGGGCATCACCCGGTCGGCCTGCATCAGCACCAGTTCGTTGCGGGCCAGGGCATCGCGCAGCTTCATCCACGCCTGCCAGCCGTCCTCCACCGGGGCTTCCACCACCCCCAGTGTGCGGTGCAGGCGGTGGCGGATGCGGTTGAAGGCGTCCATCACATCTTCCTGAAACACCACGTGGACAGGCGGCCCCTGGGAACTGGCCGCGGCCACGCCCACCTCAAAAGACCCCAGATGCACCGTCGCCAGAATAACCCCGCGGCCACGCGCCAGGGCGCGATGGAAGTGCTCTTCCCCCGCGGTCCGGCCGATCTGGGCCAGAATCTGGGCCCGGTTCATCAGACCCGCCCGGCCCACGTCGTACACGAACAGATAGAAGTTCTCCAGCACCCGGTCGGCCAGGGCCCGGCGGGCCGCCGCATCCGCCTTGGGGCCCAGCAGCCAGCGGGCGTTGCGATCGATGCCACCGCGCAGAGGTCCCTGGAAAAAATGACGCGAGAGAAACATCCAGAATGGTTTGGACAGACGCACGAACCAGGGCGCCCGGCAGGCGCAGAAAAAAAGGAAATTGAGCCAGAACTCGGCCGAGGACTGGTAGGGCGTCGCCCGCGGCCGGGCTTCGGCCAGCGGCTCCGGGACCGGCGACTCGCAGGCGGTGGTCGGGGGGCTGCTCAAGGCGTCATCCCCTTGAGTGGATGCTCGATCTTCACGTCCGCCGGGAGGTTCAGTTTGAACACCGCATCGTCGATTCCGCGGTTCACCTTCAGGTCATGGAAGCGGTACTCCGTCCACGACTGGTCCTGGGCCGGCTCCAGACGCAGACGCTCCAGACGGGCATGAGCCACCTCCAGCAGCATGTCCAGGTGGGCCAGGTGCCGGGCCACCTCCGGATCGCGTGGGGTCCACTGCAAGGCCAGAAGCTTTCCGGCCGTGGCGGCGCGCTGTTCATCCGGGCTCAGGTCGGAGAAAAGGTCCTTGACCGGCCTTTGCACGACGCGGAACTGCCTCACCATGCGGGCGAACGACGGAACCGGCGAAGCTCCGAACAGGTCCATCCGCTGGCCCAGGTCGTAGATTTCCAGCCGCTTCTCATCCGGTTCGTACAGTTCCACCTGGCCGTGACGGATGAGGGTGGTGCCGACATACGGCGCCTGGGTGTCCCAGCGCGCTACGTCACCCTTAACCCACACCTGGCCGTGCACCACCAGGGGCCGCCGCAGCAGGGGGGTATGCTTGAGCTTGTCGAAGCGGGCTTGCATGTCGTGGATTTGCGTCAGCCGGGCATCGAGGCGCTGGAGCATGGCCCACAGCGCCGGGGCCACATCGTGGGGTCTATCACTCGTGGCCAGGCGGGGTCGGGTCTGGGCCGCGGCCGTGGTGGGACCGGCGGCCCGCACCGGCAGGGGGGCGGGTAAGCACACCCACAGCAACCCCAGCATCGGCATCAGAAGAGAACGGTGCATGATCGGTTCGTCAGTCCCGGAGGTTAGGCCCCGCGATGCAGGACCACGGTTCCTTCGGCGATGACGGTAGCGCCCACCGTGGCCTGGACATCGTAACGCTCCGTGGCATCCACGGCCTGGGTCAGACGGCTGGCCAGCCCGATCACCGCCGGCGGTGTGACCGTCTGGCGGAAGCGCACATCCACCTGGGCCAGGCGAACCGTATCCCCCGCCCCCGGAATCGCCCCCGGAATCGCCCCCGGAATCGCCCCCGGAATCGCCCCCGGGGCCCCTTTGGGTGTGCTGCCCACCAGGCCGCAAAGCTGGGCCAGGGCCTCGGCGATCAGCACGCCCGGGATGATCGGCCGACCGGGGAAGTGCCCGGCCAGAAAAGCTTCGCTGCCCGTCACCGACCATTCCCCGCGCCCGTCCACCCGCGGCTGCCACTGGGTCAGCCGGCTGACGAAGCGGAAGGGTTGGCCATGGGGTAGTCCGGCCAGGATCTGGCTCAGATCAGCAGCGCCCCCCGCGTTGGGGGTTGCGGCGGTCGCCCCGCCCGAGGTTGAGCCGTTGCCGTTGCCCGCCGAGGCGCAGGCCCCGGGGCCGGTCCGCTGCTGAAGCATGGCCGTCAGGCTGCCCACGCTCTGGAACGCCCCGCGCCACGAAGTGTCGCCCGCGATCTTGACGTGAAACTCTTTTTCCACGCTGGTCACCAGCATCACCATGTCCAGCGAATCCAGATCGAAATCCCCACCGATCAGAGGCATGTCATCCGGGATGGGGGTATGGGTCCCCAGTTTCAGATCCCGGCGCAGGATGGCTTTGACCCGATCACTGATGTCCAATGAGGTACTGCCTTCGGCCATGAACAAACTCCAGAAGTCCTCCACCACCCACCCCGGGGCGCACGGGAGCGTGTGCCGGGGACTCGTGTTCAGCCCGGCCTGACGTTCGTGGCGGATGAACCCAAACGCAGGGGAGTCTAGCTTGCGCCTGGGCCGGCGGCAATCGTCCGCGCCGGGGGACCGCTTCAACACACCACCGCTTCAAGACACCGCTTCAAGCCATGGCTTCCTGCGCCTCCGCAAGGCATCGGCCATTCGGCCAGTTCACTCACGCCCTTAACCCGGCCGCCGCTGGCCGCTATCATTAGCCGCCCATGAAAGCCCCACGCCAACCAAGCAAGCCCCGCCCCGCCATGCGCCCCGACCGGCGGGCCCCGGCCACCCCCCGCACTGCGGGGGGCCGCAAGCCAGCGAAACCTGGTCCGGGGGCCGCTATTCCGGGGACTGTCAATCCGGGGACTGTCAATCCGGGGGCGGCGATTGCGGGGGCTGCTAATCCGGGGGCCCCTATCCCCGGGTTGCGCACCGTCGCGTTCGTCTCCCTGGGCTGTCCCAAGAACCTGGTGGACAGTGAGAAGATGCTGGGCCTGCTGGCCCAGGATGGGCTGATCCCGGTTTCCGATGGCACCCCGGCCGATGCCATCGTCATTAACACCTGCGGGTTCCTCGAGGCCTCCAAACTCGAATCCATCGAGGAGATCCAGCAGGCGGCGGACCTCAAGAAATCCGGCCAGGTCAAACGCCTGGTGGTGGCCGGGTGTCTGGTACAGCGGCACCGGGCCAAACTGCTGGACTGGTGCCCGGATATCGACGCCCTGATCGGCGTGTTCGACCGCGACCGCATCGTGGCGGCCGTGCGTGGCACCCCCGCCCCCGGAATGGGTGCTCCCACCGGCGGAAACACCGCCCCCGCCCCCGCCCCCGGAATGGGTGCTCCCACCGGCGGAAATACCGCCCCCGCCTCGGGAGTCGGCGCCTCGGCCGGCAGCGATGTGCCTCTGGACCTGCCGGTCTACTCCTCCATCGCCGCCAATGCCACCATCGCCCGCCGGGCCCGCGGGGTGGACCAGAGCGGCTACTTCGAATCCGATGCCGCCCGCCTGCGCCTGACCCCACGCCACTACGCCTACCTGCGCATCTCCGAAGGCTGCAACCAGAACTGCGCGTTTTGCACCATCCCCTCCATCCGCGGCAAGATGCGGTCCAAACCGATCGACGCCATCCTGGCCGAAGCCCGCGAACTCCTGGCCGATGGCGCCTTTGAGCTCAACCTGATCGGTCAGGACACCACCAGCTACGGCGCCGATATCGGCTACGGCCAAGGCCTGGTCGGCCTCTTGACCGCCCTGGACCGCACGCTTCAGCAGGAAGGGCCCCATGCCGAACGTGGTTCCCGGGATAGTTCCGGGGGGGGGTGGCTGCGGCTGATGTATGCCTACCCCTCCTGTTTCAGCGACGACATGATCGCCACTTTGGCTGATCTGCCCAACGTGGTCAAGTACATCGACATCCCCCTGCAGCACATCAGCGACCCTGTCCTCACCGCCATGCGCCGCCACACCAGCCGCCGGCTGATCGAGAAGCTGCTGGAAAAACTCCGCCGCCGCGCCCCCGGAATCGCGATTCGGACGACCTTCATCTCCGGGTATCCGGGGGAAACCGGCCGGCAGCACCGCGAACTGGTGCGTTTCGTCCGCGATTTCGGCTTCGACCACATGGGGGTATTCGCCTACTCGCCCGAGCCGGGCACGCCGGCCGGCACCCGGCACGCCTCTGGCCAGGCAATCCCCGAAGAGATTGTCCGCGGCCGGGTTGAGGAACTAATGCTCACCCAACAGGAAATCGTCTTTACCCGCCATGCCGCCTTGGCCCGACAGGGCGCCCGGTTCGAGGTGCTGATTGACGGTCCGGGCCCGCGGCCGGGCACCTACGTGGGCCGCACCAGCCAGCAGGCCCCCCAAATCGATGGCACGACCCTGGTTGCTTCACCGGCCCGGCTGGCCCCGGGAGAAATGATCCATTGCCGCATCACAGGGCACGATGGCTACGACCTTCAGGCCGCCCCGGCCGCGCCGGCCGGTCGCCCCGTAAGCCTGCCGGTGCTGCACGAATGAGCGCAGACCGGGGCCCAGCGGGTGACACGTGCCTCGGGCCTGTGCGATCACAGGCGGGATGCTTGTGCCACCCAAGGCCACCTGCGTTCGCCCGCAGCGCAGCCCAATTGCCCCAGAATCCCCAATCCCCCTGCGCCGACTGAACCGATCTACCCAACAGCCGGTACACCAACTCCTGGCGGGTTATGCCTTGCCCAGCCACGGTTTGATGCTACGGTTGGCACACGGAAGATCGCCCTGGGTCACGGAAGACCGGCAGCTTGCGAGTGAATCGGATGCACTTCCGTCAACCCATCGGCCCGCCCCCCGGCAGCGGCGCGGAACTCCCCGCGCGGCGTCGCCCGCGTCCGCGCGGACCGCAGGAACCGCCCCGGGAAGCCGCCCGCTACGCGGTGCGGGCCTACCGGCAGGCGGCCGCGGCGCCCGCCTCGGCCATCACCGACAGCACCGATCCGCGCTGGGTTCTGGCGGTGCGCACGGCCGAATGCCTGCAAGGCGCCATCCTGCCCCCCGAGCAGCGCGAGCGTCTGATCCATACCGGCAAACTCCTGGGCCTGTCGGCTTTCGATGCCACACTGATCATCGCCATCATTCAGGACCGCGCCCGCCGGGGCTTGCCTCCCCACACCTGCCCCAGTGCCGCGGCCGACCAACTGGCGGTGGTTTCCCCCCAGCAGGAACGGCCGGCGGGCTCGGTAATCAGCGGCACCGCCCTGGTCATCACTGTCGGTGCCGTGCTGCTGCTGGAGGCAGCCATCGTGTGCTGCTGGCTGGCGCGGTGACTGCACCGGCTGGTGCAGCAGCCGAATCAATGCAAGATGCTGCTTGCACGTGGTTTATGATGGATCAGAGGTCAGGTGTGTGGTTGTTGGACACAACGCACAGACTGCTGCGAAAGCCTCGTCACGGTGAACATAACACGCCGCGGACCCTTGACGGTTGGATGTTTGGATTTATGCTTTCGCTTAGCGGGTTCATCATATCCGGGCGGTGGATACCTTATGCGGCGGGACAGGGCGGGGGTGTTCGGCCAAGGCCGAACGTTCAAGGAAGAAGGTTCGGGCGTGCCCGAACCTGCCAAGGGGACGGTCAACCCAACCTGAGGGAGATGGATATGATGCGCCAAGTATTCTGTTGGAAACGACGCGGGGTGGTGGCAGGGCTGGCGGTTGGGGCCGCCCTTGGCCTTTGGGCCGCCAGCGCCGGCGCCACCACCTACGTGCAGAGCGTCAATCGCGGGCCGTTCCCGCCCATGGCCCCGGCTGATGGCAGCTACAACGGCACGCTGGCCTCGATGGTTTCGGATCCGGCCACGCTGATCAGCGCCATGCCCGGCGTCATCAGCGATGTCAGTGTCACTGTGTGGATGACCCACCTGTATGTGGGCGACCTGACCATCAAACTGGTGGGCCCCGGCGCGACAACCGCCATCCTGCTCAACCGGCCAGGCACCTCACCCGCCATCCAGAACGCCGACAATGGCTCGGGCAGCGGCGGGGCCGATGCCAACCTCTCCAACACCGTCCCGATCACCTTCGATGATGCGGCGCCCAGCACGCTGACCAGCGACCTGGTCGGTTCCGGGCTGAATTCCACGCAGACGGTGGGGGTGGACTCACCGGACAACTACATCCCCGTGGCCAGCAGCAGCACTGCATCCACCCCGTCGCTGAGTGTTTTCAACGGCTTATCCCTGCCGGGAAGCAGCACCTGGACCCTCTATGTGGGGGATAGTGTGGCCGACACCTGGAATGCAGGCTGGACGCAGTGGAGCCTGACGGTCCACACGCAGGACAGCACCCCGCCGGCCTCGGCCGTTCCCGAGGCCGCCACGCCGCTGACGGCAAGTCTGGCCGTCGTGGCGGTCTTGTTCTGGGTTACGCGTCGCCGCGGCAGTCTGGTTTGAGATAAAGACGGGCTGCCCGTTCAGTCTGCCTGGGCCAAGCGGTAGGTCCAAGTGCCTGCATCGCTCTGCGGCTGAAGCCGGATCACCGGGGTCAGTTCCTGACCGGTCATGTCCACCCGGATCACACCCCCCGTGTCATTGAAAAGCAGCAGGCTCCAGCGGGTCATGGGGGCCGGGACGGTCCAATTATCCTCCGTATCCGTCGGACGGGGTACAGCCCGGGCAGCCTGGATGGGGCTTGCCTGACGAGCCTCGACCACGGCCGTGTAGTGGTTAAAAACGGCCCGGCCCAGAGCATCCCCCGCCCCCAGATCAAAAGACTTGGCCTGCGTGGGGGCCAGGGCGGCCGCCACAAACAATGCCGCTATCACCATGGGTTTTGCCGATGGATGCATGGGCGATCTCCCTGGGCCCAGCCCGGCTCGGCGTCGGTGGGGCCGATCGTATGTCTGGCGGATCGTCCATTTTCGGCAGCCGCTTTAGATCGTCCGGCGGCTGGCCCGATTTCCGCGTATAACGTCCGGCGTATACGGCAGATGCGTCACCTTCGTCACCACCGTTGCAGGGGGACGATGGGGCGAGGCAAAGCGGTGGACCGTTGAGCCCTCAGGAAATTTGTAGATGGTGGTTGTGTGCAGGCAACAAGGAATCAGGTTGGACCTCTGGGCCCAAGCCGTTGGCCGATGCCTGGCTCAAGCGGGATGGGCAGCGGCGCTGGTGGTGCTGATGGGTGCATCCCCGGGTTTCGCCCGGCTCACCGCCGTCCCGGCGACCGCCCCCGCCAGCCCTCCGACTGCCACCGATCGCGATGGGCCCGTCTACCCCATCAGCCGTTTCGACCTGGCCTACATCCGCCAGGATCCCGCCCAGCCGCCGCTGGATCAGGTGGCCCAAACCCCCGTGACCCTCACGCCTACTGCCACCGGCTGGGTGGCTCCGCGTCCGGGGTTACCGGTTGACACCCGCGCCGTAGCCGCCTGGGCCACCGGCCAGACCCAAGCCTTCCACGCCAGCGCGGTACAGGTCATCCTGGAACGCCTGCGCGACTACTACACCAGCCGCCATTACCTGGGCATCTTCGTCGCTCCCGACCCCCTCCAGATCGACCGCCAGGGCCGCGATCTACGTGCCCCAGGCCATACCGCTCTGCGCCTGATCATCACCATGGGGGCCGTGCAGAAAATCCGGACCCTCAGTTATGGGGAGCGGTTCCCCACCACCCAGCGCGTGGACAACCCGGCCGATGCCCGCATCATCCGGCACTCCCCGGTTCAACCCTACCAACCCGGCGACAAGCAGTCCCATGACCTGGTCCAGCAGAATGTTCTGGATGACTACGCCCTCTTGATGAGCCGCCACCCCGGCCGCCGGGTTGATGTGTCGCTGTCGCCAGCTCCGGAACTGGGCGGCGTGGCCCTGGATTACCTGGTCACTGAAACCAAGCCCTGGCTGGTTTACGGCCAGCTTTCCAATACCGGTACGCGCAACACCAACACCCTGCGCGAGCAGTTCGGCCTGCGCGACTATCAGCTCACCAACCACGACGACATCCTGGCCCTGGACTACGCCACCACCGGTTTTGAAAAGACCCACAGCGTCTCGACCAGCTACCAGGCCCCGCTGCTGGACTCGGACCATGTGCGCTGGAAGGTTTTTGGCGACTGGAGCCAGTACACGGCTTCAGACATCGGCCTGACTTCCAACACGTTCTCCGGCGATTCCTGGGACGCCGGCGCCGAACTGCGCGCCAACGTCTACCAGGCGGGCCCTTTGTTTGTGGACCTGCTGGCCGGGGCCCGCTTCGAATCCATCGCCACCTCCAATACGCTGCCCGGCTCCCTTCCTGGCGGGGCCGACTTTTTCATCCCGTACGTCGGCGCCCGGGCGGAGCGCCTCACCGACTGGAACTCCTTCCGGGCCGCGCTGACCGCCGAGGTGCAGAGCACCGCCCTGGATGGCCTGGATGCCGCGCAATTGTCCCATCTGGGCCGGCCGGATGTGGACACTGACTGGTGGATTCTGCGCTGGGACATCTCGCAATCCCTGTTCATCGAGCCCCTCCTCGACCGCGATGCCTTCGACCATCCGGCCGAGCATCCCCACGCCACCCTGGCCCATGAGCTGTGGTTCAACCTGCGGGGGCAGACCTCCTTCGGCCAGCGCATCATCCCCCAGTTTGAAATGGTGGCCGGCGGCCTGTACACGGTGCGCGGCTACCCGGAATCCATTGTGGCCGGAGACGATGCCATCATCGGCACGGCCGAATACCGCTTCCACCTGCCCCGGGCCCTGCCCCTGGAACCCGAGCCGCGGCACCTTTTCGGCCAGCCCTTCCGTTTCGCCCCCCAACAGACGTATGGCCCGGTGGACTGGGACCTGATCCCGCACGCCTTCCTGGATGCCGCTTACGTGCATGCCCATGCCGGGGCCGGCCTGCCGACCGAAGACCAGACCCTCCTGGGGATGGGCCTGGGATTCGAGGTGAGGTATAAACGTAACCTTACCTTTCATCTGGACTGGGGCGTGGCCATGGAGGCCGTGCCGGGACTTGTTAATTCCGGCTCCCAACAGATTCACTTTGTGCTGACTGTGTTGTATTGATATCGCTGGGGATGAGCCGGGCGGTGCGCCGCACCGGCCCGAAGGCCGCCGGGAGCAGCAAAAACGCTCCTCAAGCCGTGATCCGGCGGCAAGCCGGGCAATCTGCGGCGGATGACAAAGGTCCCGGGCAAACCAGTGGACCTGTGCCGGAGATGACGCGGGGGAAAGATGGGAAGCATCATGACCCCTTCTATGGGAAAAAATCTTGAGCGGCCGCGGCGGCTGGTTCGGACCTGCCTGGCCTTGCTGGCGACCGGCGGCGGCGTGCCGGCGGTCTGGGCCGCCCCCCAGGGCGCCGTGGTGGTCAGCGGCAGCGCCTCTATCGCCATCCAGGGTCCGATCACCACCATCCACGCTGGCAACAACGCCATCATCAACTACAGTTCCTTCAACATCGCCCCGGATGAGACGGTGCGTTTTGTCCAGCCCGATACGGCCGCCCGCGTGCTCAACCGCATCAACGGGCTGTCGCCGACCACCATCGCCGGTCAGCTTGTGGCCAACGGCACCGTCTATTTCGTCAACCCCAGCGGCATCTACTTCACCAGCACCGCGCGGATCAATGTGGGCGGTATCTACGCCGCGGCCGGAAACCTCAGCAACAGCGATTTCGTGGCCGGGCAGGACCACTTCACCGACCTGCAGGGCCAGGTGCTCAATCAGGGTGTAATTGAAGGAGCCAATGTCAACCTGCTGGGGGCCTTGGTGGCCAACGAAGGACAGATCACGGCCTTGGACCCTTCCGGGGGCGGCATCATCACGCTCGTGGCCGGGCACGATGTCTATCTGACCCGCGCCGGCGACCGCATCAGCGTGCAGGTCGATGGCAGCAATCTCACCCCGCAACCGGCCCCCACCCCCACCCCCGCCCCTGGAACCACCCCCGGGGCCGGCCCTGGCGTGGATAACTCCGGCACCCTCCAGACCGCGGGGGGGCAGGTGGTCCTGGGCGCAGGCGACCTGTACTCCCTGGCCATCCGCAACCGGGGCCTGATCAGTGTGGCCGGGGGCTCGGCCACGCTGGTGACCAGCGGGGGTCAGATCGCCAACCAGGGCATCATTGCCGCCGATGCTGTGCCGGCGGGGGCGCCTGCCGTTCCAGGGGCGGGGCAGATCCAGGTGCAGACCCCCGGGGATATCACTCTGGCAGCCGGCAGCCGACTTTCAGCCAGTGGGGGTGCCACCGCGGCGGCGGGCGGCCAGATCACCGTGGTCAGCCGCACCGGCCACACCGAGGTCGCCGCCGGCTCGACGATCGATGCCTCGGGGGGCACGGCCGGGGGGGCGGGTGGCCAGGTCGATCTCGCCGGCCAGGCAGTGAGCTTCAGCGGCCAGGCCGATCTCGCCGGCTACGGCGGCCCGGATGGCCAACTGCTCATCAACGCGTCGAACCTGCAGATCGACGGCGCCTACACCAGCTTTACCGGCAACGTATCGCTGACGGCCGATGCGGTGGATGTTGTCCACGCCTTCAACATCAACGGCAACCTCGATGTGACCGCCCCGCAGATCGTGTTCCGCATCCCGGCCGCGGGCGCCGATGCCGGGCCGGGCATCACCTCCGGCACGCAAACCTACACCGGCAGCGTCACCCTCCAGACCGATACCACTCTCCAGGGCACCTATCTCACCTTCAACGGCCCGGTCATCAGCACCAGCGGCAATCACGCCCTGGCTATTCGCGGGCGCGCCATCGGCAGCCTCCTGGTCGGCGGCATCACCACCTTCAATGACAATGTGGGCGGGGATGGCCCGGCCACGGCGCTGGGCAGCCTTTCGGTCACCGGGACCACCAACATCGGCAGCGTCAGTCCGATCGAGGATCCCGCCACCACCACGCCCGATCTGATCACCCTCCGCACCACCGGCATCCAGGAATACTTCAGCAACGTGAACCTGGTTACCCACACCACGATGGCGGCCTCCAGCGTCCACTTCCACGGCTTCGTCCA